>JAQGPD010000657.1 GCA_028293305.1 Verrucomicrobiales bacterium
GCCTTCTCACGGAGCGCACCCAGACCCTCATCTACGCCGACCTCCGCCAGCTGATCCCCAGCTATAATATGATGGCCAGCCAGCAAGGCCTCCCCTCCCAACGGGAAATGAGCGAGGGCTTCCGCAAAACCTACGGCGCCGTCATCGACCCCTTCGAGGAGCTCAGCCTTCTCCAGGCCGACGCCAAGGACGAGTTCCTCATCATCCTTTCCAGCAAAACGGAACTCGCCCTGGACAAAATCATCGGCCAGCCCGCGCGCCCCGGCCCCAACGGCAAACTCACCTCCCGCATTTACACCGTCAAAGCCGGCAACCGCTCCCTGAACGCCGCCCTCTACGACCCCTTCACCCTCCTCCTCGGCTCCAACCGGTCCATCGCCCGCGCCACCCAGCCCGAAGGCGGCCCCCAACTCCGCGAGGCCCGCTGCATGTTCCCGGAAACCGCCACCCGCACCCCCGGAGCCCTCATCATCGTCAAACGCGTCAACCTCCCCCCCGCCCCCGGCGATGGTGCCCCCGCCACCGCCTTCGAGACCATCGTCACCAACCTCTTCGTCAACAACGGCACCCCCTCCACCCTCACCCTCACCCGGAACCCCGAAGTCCATGAAACCGCCTTCGTCTCCGCCGCCGCCCCCGCCCTCAAGGAACAAGCCGTCTCCCTCGCCCCTTCCCTCGGCACAGACCCTAAACAGTTGAGCAGCATCGCCCCCAGCGAAATCAACCTCACCCTCAACGAAGCCTCCGTCGCCCTTCCCGGCGGCTCCGCCCTCATCAGTTCCGCCTTGGAGACCATGGCCCGCAGCTTCGTCCGCTCCGCCCCCTCCATGAACAGCATCCTCAAAGCCCAGGACGCCGTCATGCGCTTCAACAGCGCCCGCGCCACCGGCTCGGAAACCGCCCTCCGTGCCTCCTCCCCCCGTGAAGCCCTCGAACTCCTCAACGAAGGCATCCGCGGCGGCGGCCAATACTCAGGCGCCAGCTTCCAATTCGCCAGCAACGAGGACGAAATCGAAAACCTCAGCAGCCTCCTCGCCATGGATGCCGCCGTCGGTCTAGTCTACCGCCCGGACACCGACATCCTCAGCGGCTCCTCCCTCGACCTCGCCGTCAAAGCCAGAAACTACCGCAACGCCGAGCTCCTCATCCTCCTCTGGCAACAAGCCAAACTCAACGCCGAGGAAAACGAATCCCCCAACAGCGCCGCCCGCCGCGTCCTCAAATGGGCCAACTCCGCCCAGGGAAAAAACCAACGCTCCATGATGGGCCTCCCCAGCCTCACCGAGGACGAACTCCAGGGCGCCCTCTCCCACCTCTCCATCAACGACTCCCATCTCAACTGGAAACCCGGCGAAGCCACCTACCGCAGCTGGGTCCGCCTCGTCCACCCCGACCCCCGCCGCGATGCCTCCCGCCTCGCCGCCACCTTCAACGCCGCCGCCGCCGCCGGCGCCATCCCCGCCTCCGCCACCCGCGACCTCAAAGCCGCCATCAGCCTCATCGTCCGCGGCGTCACCGGCCGCGGCGCCCACGCCGACTCCACCTTCAAACTCGACACCTTCACCCCCGCGGAAATCACCGCCGCCAGCGCCCTCCTCAGCCTTGAAGACGGCACCATGAAAGTCACCGCCACCGCCAATTCCATCCCCCAGCGCTGACCTTCCGCCATTTCCTCCCCCTCAAGGCCACCCCCCATCCGCCCGCCCCCCCACGCCCGACCCATGGCAAAGGCCAAAATCCCGCTGACTTCCGGGTCCAAACCCAACCCGCCGTCCACAGCCAAACCCCAAACCCGGACAAACCCCAAAGCCCAAGCCCAAGCCGAGGCCGAAGCCGAGCCCAAAGCCGAGGCCGAAGCTAAGAAAGCGGTCAAAGACACACCCGGGACCAAAGCCCACAAAACCACAAACGCCACCCCCGTCCCGGCACGCGAGCAACCCATCCTATCCTTCCCGGACGCCGCCACCTTCCGCAGCTGGCTGAAACAAAACCACCAGGACCACCCCGGCATCTGGCTGCGCCTCTGGAAAAAACACACCGGCCAACCCTGCGTCACCTACGCCGGCGCCTTGGATGAAGCCCTTTGTTATGGCTGGATCGACGGCCAAAAACAAAAAGGCGACGAGCAAACTTGGCTGCAAAAATTCACCCGCCGCGGCCCCCGCAGCATCTGGTCCCAGGTCAACACCCGCCACATCGCCCGCCTCACCGCCGAAGGCCGCCTCCAACCCGCCGGCCAGGCCGCCGTCGACGCCGCCAGAGCCGACGGCCGATGGGACCAGGCCTACGCCTCCTCCTCCACCGCCGAACTCCCCGCCGACTTCCTCGCCGCCGTCGCCCAAAACCCCGCCGCCCACGCCTTCCTCCAGACCCTCAACAAAGCCAACCGCTACGCCATCTTCCACCGCCTCCAATCCGCCAAAAAACCCGAAACCCGCCAAAAACGCCTCCAGCAATTCCTAACCATGCTCGAACGCGGCGAAAAACTCCACTGACCCACTCCAAAAAAGCACCAGCCTAACAACAACCCCGCGGCAATACTGCAACCTGCTAGTCCGTGCGATGAATCCCACGGCAAGAATGGCGTTCCGGATGTCGCGTGACGCGCCCGGCCGCAGCCATGGAGTCTACCTTCCGTGACCACTCCGCAGTCAGTTCCTTTGGTAGCCACAGGCAGCCGCCGATGCCCCGCAAAACCGAGGCGGCCGGGGCGACTTGCAAAGTCGCGGTCCTTTGGTCCAGGAGGCCCGTAAAGAGGACCGCGACTTTGAAAGTCGCCCCGGAGCATCGGCAGTTCCCCGACCATCC
>JAQGPD010000320.1 GCA_028293305.1 Verrucomicrobiales bacterium
GCCGCAGCAGCCGCCCATGATATTGACGAATCCACTGGAACCAAAATCCCTGGCATATCCCGCCATGTCCGGAGGCAGCAAATCGAAGCCGGTGGGAGCCAGCGGATTCGGCATCCCGGCATTGGGATAACAGGAAACAAAACAGTCCGCCTTGGCCGCGAGTTCGGCGAGGAACGGCCGCATTTTGTCAGGGCCGAGCGAGCAGTTCAGGCCGATGGAAAGCGGCTTCACGTGCCGCATGGCATTCAGATAGGCTTCCGTCACCTGACCGGAAATCATGGTCTCGCCACCGGGTCCGACCGCCGCGCTGATCTGCACGGGCAGCTCGATTTTGTCCTCTTCAAAAACCTCGCGGATGGCCACCAGCGCGGTCTTGGCGTTGAGGCTGTCAAAAATCGTTTCCACCATCAAGGTGTCCACGCCGCCCGCGATCAGGCCGCGGATCTGGTGTTTATATGCCTGCTTCACCTGGTCAAAAGTGACATAACGGAAGCTCAGGTCATTCAAGTCAGGAAACTGTGATAGGGAAACGGTCAGCGGCCCAATGGCTCCGGCGACATAACGTTTCCGACCGGTTTCGTTGCCGATGCGGTCGGCCCATTTCCGGCATTGGCGCGCGGATTCAAAATTGATCTCCCAGGCCAGATCGTTGAGGAATTTGTCCTCGATCATCATCTGGAAAAACTCCGGATCCTTCTTCATGCCGTGGGGCACTTCGCGGAAAAACTCCGCCTGCGCGATGCTCGTCGCGGAGAACGTGTTCGTTTCAATAATGTCCGCGCCGGCTTCCAGAAACCGCCGGTGGATGTCCTCAATGATGTCAGGACGCGTGATCGAAAGAATATCGCCGTTATTTAGAATGTCCTTTTCGTTGTCGCGGAAGCGGTCGCCCCGCGCGCTCGCTTCATCCAACACGCCCCGGTCTTTATAGCCGCGGATGGTCGTGCCCATGGCCCCATCGATGACCATGATGCGTTTCGCCATCTCCGCACGAAGCTCGGCCTCGACATTCGGGCGCGGTCGGGTGATGACGGAGGAATGGGAATCGGGAGTAATGAGCGTGGACACCCGGCCATTTTAGTAAAAACCAGAACGCTTTCAAGAGGAATGCATCATAATATCCGGATATGTTGATGCGTCATTTCGGCGTGTTCATGGACCGATATCGCGAAAGGGAGCGACCCAGCGCCGACTTCCCAAACTTGCGCATTTTTCGCGCATTCCCGCATTCCCGCATTCCCGCATTTTTACTTTCTCATGAATCCCGGAACACTCCCGGCCCTATTCAGGGGGACGAAATCCTGTCAAAGGTGCGTATGAATCGGCCGCCCGTCCAACAGGTTTGACATATTATTGGACCACGCCACCAGCAGGCTGAGGGCGAGCAGCAGCCAACCGACCATCACCATTCCCATTTGCAGCCCCCAGCTTCGGGCGGAGCCCTTCCAGCCGGTGAAAAGACCGCGGGTCAGTAAAATTTGACCTATCAGCGCCACGAGCATCCCCGGGTAAAAGCTGAGCAGAACCAACTCCCTGAGCCAGATGGCATAACCTCCGGAATTCCGCCAAAATTCCGGCTGTTCCCGGTAGACCGCAAATCCCACCGTCCCGGCGCAGAGGCAAACCATTGCGGCTGATACCACGAGCCACCCGAGTTCATAAGCGCGCTCGCCTGTGCGGGACGGTGGCTCGCAGGCGAGGGTCGCGTTGCATTCCGTCGAGGGGATCGAAATAGCGTTCGCGTTCATTATGGAAATTATAGTAGAGGGGTCTTGGCTTGCAAGTGGTTCATTGCTGAAAACTTACGTAGGGTGGGAATGGAAAAGGACAAAAGGGACGGAAGGGACAAAAAGGACATAAGCGGCGGGCGGGAGGGGAAGCAGGAAAAGGACCGACGGGGCGGGGTGCGCTAAAAGGACCGACTGGGCGGAAGGGTGGAACGCGGCAGGGAAGGGAGGGGAGGGGAGCGGAAAAGTGTGGAAGATTTAAACTCGCTTCAGCGGATTATTCCATGTCCAATCAGTGGACGATTCCTTTTATGAAACCACTCACTTTCCTGGCCGCCATCGCTCTGACGTTATTGCCCGCCGCGCTTCCCGCGCGGGCGGCGGAGGGAGGCGGGGAAAATTGGCCGGGCTTCCGTGGCCCAACCCGGCAGGGCATCGCCCCGGGGCCGGCGCTTCCGACGAAATGGAGCGCCACGGAAAACATCAAATGGAAAACCCCCGTCCCGGGCGAAGGCTGGTCCTCGCCTATTATATGGGGCGGAAATGTTTTCCTGACCACCACGGAGGAGGCCGGCGTTTCCTGCCGGGTGCTGTGTTTCGATGCCGCCACGGGGGTGTTGAAATGGAACACGGAAGTTTTCAAACAAGCCACCGCGCGCAAGGAAAACCGGAATTCCTATGCGACGCCGACACCGGTCACGGACGGCACCCACGTCTTCGCGGTCTTCGGCGGCGGAGGCATCGCGGCGGTGGATTTTTCGGGGAAAACCGCATGGACCTTCACGGATTTCCACTTCTACAGCCGCCACGGCCTGGGCGCCTCACCGGTGCTGGAGGACGGCATGCTGGTCATGCCCTGGGACTGGAGCACGGATCCTGACAAGGAAGGCGCGGACAAGGAAAAAGTCGGCTGGCAGATCCCGTGGGACCGCTCGTTCGTCTTCGCGCTGCACGCGGATTCCGGCAAGCTCGCGTGGAAAACCGGCCGCGGATCCAGCCGCATCGCCCACATCACGCCGAATATTTGGAAGGACGAAACTGGCCGCACCCAGGTCGTCAGCGGCGCCGGCGACGTGCTCCAGGGATTCGATCTCAAAACCGGCGAACGCCTTTGGTCCGCCAAAAACGAAGGCGAAGGCGTGACCCCATCCGTCGTCATCGCCGATGGTCTCGCCATCCAACCGAACGGCTGGGGCGGATTCGACTCCGTCCGCGCCTTCCGCCTTGCCGGGGCCAAGGGCGACGTTTCCGACTCCGCCTTCGTCTGGGAGCAGAAGAAAAACTCCCCCAAACTCCCCTCCCTCACCTACGTCGCCCCGCATATTTTCTGCATCACCGAAGGCGGCCTCGCCTGGTGCGCCAAGGCCGACACCGGCGAAGTCGTTTACCGTGAACGCATTGGAGGCACCTTCGCCGCTTCCCCACTCGTCAGCGGCGGAAAACTTTACCTTCTCGACGACCAGGGCGAAACCATCATCCTCCCCGCCGAACCCCGCTTCGAAATCCTCGCCCGCAACCCCCTCGGCGAAAAAGTCCAAGCCTCCCCCGCCGCCGCCCAAGGCCACCTCTACATCCGCGCCGAAAAAAATCTCTACTGCATCGGCCAATAGAGTAGCCCGCCACCAGTGTAGTCCGCTCCAGAGTAGTCCTCTCCCGAGTAGTCCGCACAGTCCTCTGTGCGGTTCTCAAAGCCAAGGTTCCTCAAAGCCAAGGCTATTTGCAAAGCCAAGGCCCCCCCCACGCCCAAGCCGTCCCATCCTCCCCTCTCCGAGTCCCCCCTCTCCCATTCCCCCCCCTCCCAAATCCCCCATATTTCCCCAACTTCCCGATTTTCATCCCCCCACCCCCCACTACAC
>JAQGPD010000409.1 GCA_028293305.1 Verrucomicrobiales bacterium
ATCCCGGCATGGAGGGCGTCCCCGGAAAAGGCTGCGTATCAGCTTCGGGGATTCCCCAGGGTTGCCGCATGGCCCACGCGGTGCATGGTCGTGCGCACCTTCCTTCGCCCCGCCGCCCGGGCCGGGACGCGGCGCGGATATAATCGCGCCGTTATTCCATTTTCTCCCCTCCACCAGAATCCCCAAAACCGATCCCATCATGCGACTCCGCTATCTATTGCTCCCGTTTATCTGCCTTTCTCCCTCGGTCCTGCACGCAGGGCTTCCCGTAAAACCAGCAGCCGAACCCGCCGTCCCGGAAGCGCCCTCCAAGCCGCTCACCGTGGATTCGACCCAGAAACTACTGAACCAATTGAAGGAAATCGACGCCTCGCTCCAAGGCAAACGCAGCGCCTACAACGCCAGCCTCCTGCCAAAACTCCAGGACGCCGGCAACAATGACGACAAGGCTTTTGCGCTTTGGATGGACGCCACCAAGGATCAGGACTTCGAGGCCCAGGGGAAATCAGCGACTGAATTCTCCGATTTCAGGAACGGCAAAGCCAAGGAACTGCGCCTCAATGCGGGCTTCACCACCCAACTGCGCCTGCAATGCCGGTTCCTCGCCCTGGTGATTTTGCAATGTGATGCGGAGTCGGACTCCGAGCGACTGGAACTCGTGCACGGGGCCACCGCTTATTTGGATGATTATATGGGCAGCGCCAAAAAAATGGGCGACCATCAGGAGGAAATCCGCCGCGGAGCCTTGGATTCGGTGATAGCGAAACACCTGAAATTGGATGTTTCCGCGCGCAAATCCGAAGGACCCGCCGCCTATACGCCCGGGAGTCTGAGCGAAATCTATAACCAAATGATTCTCCCCTACTACCGGGAGAAACGCGCCGCGGCCGCCATCTCCGCCGCCTGGACGAAACGAATCGCCCAGGAAACCACCCTCGTGGAGCTAACTAAAATCCCGGAGCAGCTCGAAAAATTCCAGAAGGATCGCCTGCCGGAACTGAAATGGGGCCAAGCCAAGGACCTGTTCGAGGCTGGCCAACAGGAACCCGCCGCCGCCGCCATGGTCGCTTTGATCAAAGCCAATCTCGGACACAAAAACACCGCCGCGTGGATTGAGGAACTTTCCGGCCTCGTCAAATCCGCCGCCGGGCAAACTCCGGTCCCCCTGCCCGCCACCATCTCCCAGGCTCCCGGCGCCGCGTCCGGTCCGGCTCCGGCGGAGCCAGCAGTTCCCGCTCCCGCAACTCCCGCCGCCGGTCCTGCCTCCAAGCCGAAGCTTTGATGCGGAAGGTGATTTCCAAAACAAATCCGACCGCAACTTCGCGTTTTACAAAAACGCGTCCTTCGGTAGGTTGCGCGTCCGCTGAATTCAATCTCCAACGCCTGTTTCAACCAACTTCATGAGCACTTCCGCCGCCCCCACCTCCTCAAAACCCGCCGAAGCCGCCCCCCCAGAGCGCGGTGAACTCATGGCCGGAGCGGAAATCCTCGTCAAATGCCTCGAAAAAGAAGGCGTGGAATGGATCTTCGCCTACCCAGGCGGCGCTTCGATGCCGATGCATCAGGCCCTCAGCAAGAGCGACAAAATCCGCACCGTTCTCCCCCGCCACGAACAAGGCGGCTCCTTCGCCGCCGAAGGCTACGCCCGCGCCACCGGAAAAGCCGGCGTCTGCATGGGCACCTCCGGCCCCGGCGCCACCAACCTGGTCACCGCCATCGCGGACGCCTATCTGGACTCGACTCCGCTCGTGGCCATCACCGGCCAGGTGCCCACTTTCATGATCGGCCGCGGCGCCTTCCAGGAAACCGACTTCTTCGGCGTCACCCTGCCCATCGTTAAACACAGCTATCTCGTCACCGACCCCAACGACATTCCCCGCATCGTCAAGGAAGCCTTCCACATTGCCCAATCCGGCCGTCCCGGTCCCGTCGTCATCGACATGCCCAAGGACGTGCAGGAAACCCGCACCCAGCCGATCTATCCTGACAAGATCGAACTCCGCGGCTACAAGCTCCTGACCGAAGTCGACGAAGTCGCGCTCAACGAAGCCATGGGCCTCCTGAAGCAGGCCAAACGCCCCGTGATCTACGCCGGCGGCGGCATCATCAGCGGCGAAGCTTCGGCCGAACTCCTCGAATTCGCCGAGCGCGCCCAGATCCCCGTGACCACCACCCTCATGGGCGTTGGTGCCTTCCCGGAAACCCACCCGCTTTCCCTGAAATGGCTGGGCATGCACGGCACCGTGGCCGCCAACAACGCCGCCAACGAAGCCGACCTGCTTCTCGCCCTCGGCGTCCGCTTCGACGACCGCGTGACCGGAAAAGTCGAGAAATTCTGCGAACACGGCACGATCATTCATATTGATATCGACAACTCCGAGATCAACAAAAACAAACACGTCCGCCTCCCCATCCAGGCCGACATTAAGCTCGCCCTGACCAAACTCAACGCGCTCCTCGAAAAAGCCGGTTATGAAAAAGGCGGCTCCCGCCACGCCGAATGGCACACCCAAATCGCCAAGTGGAAGAAGGATTCCCCCATGGAAT
>JAQGPD010000422.1 GCA_028293305.1 Verrucomicrobiales bacterium
TTCGCGGTCAGGCTGCTGGCGGATGAAGTGTGCAGCACCGAAAAAATGGTGCATTATTGTCAGAGCCATCCCGCCAAACAATTCATCATCGCGACTGAAAGCGGCATGCTTCACCGCCTGCGCCGCGAGTGTCCCGGCAAGGAGTTCATCCCCGGCCCCACCGAGCACTGCGCCTGTGCCGATTGCCGGTATATGAAGATGAACACCATGGAGAAACTTTACCGCTGCCTGCGCGATCTGAGTCCCCGCGTGGAAATGCCGGAGGACATCCGCCAGCGTGCGGAAAAGCCGATCCTGCGCATGCTGGAGATTTCCAAATAACATCTTCCCGGCCGCCCGGGGCACCGGCGCGGACTTGTCAGGACAGCGCGCCTGACATTCTCGCATGGTGGAAAAGAAATTGCTGCGCATACCCGCCCGCCGGGCCGAAATGGCTGCGGGCGAAGTCCCGGAGCGTGCGGGCGCCGACCTCCGGATCCTCCGCAAAATAAAGCTTCCGCAGCACCCGTTCCACCCAGGTATCGACCGGAAACGCCGCCAGCCTTTGCCAGCCGAAAAGCAGGGCGCAATTGGCTATTTTTTCACCGACCCCATGCAGGGTGCACAGCGCCGCGCGGGCTTCATCGTCCGCCAGTCCGCGCACCGTTTCCAAGGAAAACCGGCCTTCCGAAATGTCGGTGGCGGTGCGGTGCAGAAAGGCCGCGCGATAGCCGAGCCCGCATTCCCGCAGCGCCGCCTCGCCCGCGGCGGCCAAGGCGGCCGGAGTTGGATAGGCCCATTGATCCGGCAGTCCGGCAGCCTGCGCCGCCAAGCCATAACGTGACCGGAGGGTCAGCGAAATTTTCCGGATATGCGGCACCTGTTTCAGTGAGGACGTGATGAAAGTCGCCAGGCATTCCCATTCCGGCTGGCGGATGATCCGCAGGCCGGGACACCACGCCATGGCCGCCGCCAGCGGGACATCCCCGGCGGGGAAACCGGCGGTGATGGACGTCAAATCGTGATCCAACCCCAGATAGGCCCGCACGTCGGCCGCCCGTCCGGCGGTGCAGACCAGGCGTTCCGGCTCAGGCTGCGCGATCCAAACCGGATCCGATCCTATCAATCCCGCCCAGCCGCCCTCATGCCGGTGCCAGTGGAAAACCTGACCGCTTTCCAGGGTGGCATCCAGGGCAAACGGCCAGCCGGTGAGGGGGATGGAGGCAAGGGCCGGGGACATGATAGGGTTTTCCGTGAAAGGGATCGGGAATCGGGGATGGGATTGAAGTTTGTCAGGTTTTCGGGAGCAGGTCCACGCGCAATTCCCGCGCAATGCCGTCGCGCACGGAAGGCGGCACGCCGGCTGCGGCGGCGAATTCCGGCCATCGTTTCACGGCGGCGTGAACGGTGCGGATGATGGATTTGGCCTGGCTGGGTTTGAGTGAGGCGGAGGCACCGGCCTGCAACAAATCCGCCGGGGTGAACGCGTCGCGTTTTCCTGCCAGGGTCATTTGATGGCGGTAGGTCCAGAGGCCGTCGGGATTGTGCGCATAGGCGAGATCGTAGGCCGGGGCCAGGCTCCAGATCCCGCGGCGGTCCATGAGGAAGGCCAGGTTTTTCGTGTGATCATCCTGATTCCTTCCCATGATATTGAAGACCGCTCGGCGGAAAAGCTCCGCCTGGTCCGGGTGCGGAAGATTGAGCTGCCGGGCTGTCAGGAAGGCCTGCTCATAGGAAAAAGCGCCGGCCTGGTTGAAGTCGAAATGCGCCATGCCGCACAGGCTTTGCAGATGCAGCTTCCGGCCATCCGGCAGGCGGTCGAACCGTCGGGTCATGAAATGCGCACGCCCATTTTCCTCCAGCAGCCGGCAATCCATCATGGTGATCCCGGCCGCGCGCGCCATGAGATGATAGGCATATTCAATCCGGCCAAACCCCACCGGGTCCGCCAACTCCTTGTCGGCATTGCCCTCCACGCCATCGAACTTCAACAACCAAGGCTCAAATCCCTCCGGCGGATCCACCTGGCCGGAGCGGATTTCGCCGGTGTCCGGATGCCATGAAATAACCGCTTTCGCCCGCGCGCCGCCGGCCGAGGTGCCCACCCGCAGAATGGCCGCCAGGGCCCGGTCCGGATCCTTCATTTTGACCTGCAGCCGGGACCGGGCATTGAGAACGTCGCGGGCCAATGTCAGCAGCGACTCCAACTCCAGCCGTTCCGGAGGTCGGTCCGGCAACAGCACCGGCTGAAACTCCAAGGCCCCCATGCCACGAGTGCCCAAATAACACAATCGCTCCACGGGATTGAACGAAGCCGCGCTGCGCCCGCGGGAGGCCAGCCATTGGTCGATCAACAGATTTCCAAACTTGTCAGGAAGCGAATCCGCCAGCAGTCCCGGCAGGCCTTTGAAGGTGGGCTTGGCCAGCTCCGGAAATGAAAACCGGCCGGCGCGCAGCGGCAGGGTGAGCGGGGCGACCTCCACGCCGCTGTCCAGGAATCCGGGGTCGTATTCAAAAATGCCCAACTCCCGGTCCGGATCCCAGGCGATGGCGCCGATGACCGTGCCGAACAAATGAATCGCGGAGGAAATCATGTCAGGAAAACCGGGTGGTCCATTCAGGTTTCATCCCCCCACTTCCAGGTTTTCGGGTCAGGGGCGCGGCGTGGTTTGGAGGCGTGGCGGCGGACCGGATCCTCCGCGAGGCGGGCCATCCGCAACGGGCTGGGGCCCGGGTCCGGCAGGATGTCCTCCATGGGTTCCAAGGCGTCCAAGGCGCGGAGCATTTCGATAAATGTCGTCAGAGTCGCGCCCTTGCCGTGCTCCACGGCGGTGATGGTGCGCCGGGAAAGTCCGCTGATGCGGGCGAGATTTTCCTGACTGATATTCTGCTCCAAGCGACGCCGTTTCAGCCGCAAGCCAAGTTCGGCTTCGATTTGGGGAGTGGTCAGTAAACGCATTGTTTGCGCAATATAGTGCGCGAATAACGTCATTTCAAGTTTATTTGGGAAATAAATTGCCCGTTTTTAACAAGCATAACCTTCGCGTAATGACTGAGCGATATTATGCTCAAAATCGCAGGTATGTCGTCATTATGGGCAAACTATTGCGCGTTCGGACCGTTTTCCAGATTTTGCGGACTTTTTCCTGCCGCGTTTTCTCCCCGGAATTCAGGGCTGCCGATCAGGGCCAACAGCAGGTCCCGGAAATGGGGGTCGGGTCCGCCGCTGTCGTCCGCTAGGCGATGCGCGGCGAGTCGTTCAGCGGGGGAGAGGCCGTGGCCCAGCGCGTAGGTAAGAAGTCGCTCGGCGAGATGATGGACGATGGCGGTGCCCCGGGAATCGGTTAGCCAGCGGTTGAGATCGGCGGCATTCCGGAGCGGATCGCCGGTGAAGGTGCGGCTGGAGGTGTCGGTGCCGGGAG
>JAQGPD010000426.1 GCA_028293305.1 Verrucomicrobiales bacterium
TGGAGGAGGAGCCAAGGGCGGAGCGGCGGTTCATGGCTGGGGCGGCTGGGGCGGCGGGGGCGGCGGGGGCGGCGGGGGCGGGGGCGGGGGCGGGGCGCTGGGGAAGGGACGGGAAGGACTAAAAGGACTAAAGGGACTAAAGGGACTGGGTAACGGAGGGGAAGGCGAAGGCTGGGGCGAAGGCTGGGGCGAAGGCTGGGGCGAAGGCTGGGGCGGGGGCAAAGGGGAAGATGACGGGGAGCCTGCGGGAGCGCCGACCGCCTGGTGGCTGCGCTCCGGGAGCTGCGCGCCGGGGCTCTGGGTGGGGAGCTACGATTTGGTTTTCTCCGGGGGTAGGACTTCGGCTTCTATTTCTATGATTTCGTCGTTGAGGGTGGGGTTGGAATGGCGGGCGCCGGGGTGATGGGAGTGGGGGATTTCCGGTTCCGGGTCGTGGTCAGGGCGGTCGCCGCCGACGTCGCGGGGTTCCGGCTGGCCGCCTTGGGGGAAGGCGGAAAACGTGCCGGTTTTAAGGTGTTTTGCGAGTTTCATCCCCAGCAACAAGGCGGCCAGGGAGAAAAGCGAAAACACGATCCACGCGATGAGGACCAGTTTGAAAAAAGGCACGCGCGTGCTGATCAGGCCGATGAGCGTCGTCCCGATGATGGTGCGTTTTCCCCAATTGAAAAGGCCCAGCCGCAGTCGGGCCTGGAGGACTTCCGGCAGATTTTGAGGTTGGTTCATGTCAGGTGCCGGAGTGGGGGGTGAAGTCCTGGGAGCGGGTCCGCGGGACGGGGTTCCCGGGTGGGAAGCGGGGACGGCGGTTACTTTTTGTTAAGAAGTGGGCGCCACCAGGCTTCGTTTTGCTGATACCACTGGATGGTTTCCGCGATGGCTTCGTCGAATTGGCGCTGCGCGGTCCAGCCGAGTTCCTCGCGGGTTTTCGTGGAGTCGATGGCGTAGCGGCGGTCGTGGCCGGGGCGGTCTTTCACGTAGGAAATGAGGGATTCCGGTTTGCCGAGGAGGCGCAGGATGAGCTTCACGATGTCGATATTTTTCCATTCCTGGCTGGCGCCGAGGTTATAGACTTCGCCGGAACGGCCTTGTTCCAGAACGCGTTGGATGCCGGCGGCGTGGTCCTCCACGTGGATCCAGTCGCGGACATTCAGGCCATCGCCATAGACGGGCAGGGCCTCGTCGTGCATGGCTTTGATGATGATCAAAGGGATGAGTTTTTCCGGGTAGTGGTATTTCCCGTAGTTGTTGGAACAACGCGTGACCACCACTTCCTGACCGAAGGTGTGGTGGTTCGCTAGCACCAGCAAATCCGCCGAAGCCTTGCTGGCGGAGTAGGGGCTGCTGGGGGCGATGGGGGTCGTTTCCGTGAAAAATCCCTCGTCGCCGAGGGAGCCGTAAACCTCGTCGGTGGAGACTTGGAGGTAGCGCTTCACGTTGTTTTTGCGGGCGGCTTCCAGCAGGTTGTAAGTGCCCGTCACATTGGCGCGGACGAAAACTTCCGGCCCCTCGATGCTGCGGTCCACGTGGGATTCCGCGGCGAAATTGATCACGGCATCAAAAGTGCGGCCGGAAAAAGCGGCGGCCACGGCGGGCGCGTCCGCGAGATTGGCGTGGATAAAAGCGTAACGGTCACCGGCGGAGGCTTCCACATCGCGCAGGTTTTCCGGATTTCCGGCGTAGGTCAGGGCGTCCAGATTCGTGATGCGGAGGTCCGGCTGGTTGCGGAGTTGCTGACGGATGTAATTGCTGCCGATGAAACCGCAGCCGCCGGTGACGAGGTAGTGTTTGGACATTGGAAAATGGAAGTATTGAAAAACCAGCCGCGGACCGCGCGGGGGACAAGCCGGGTGGAACCCGTTTTCTCCCACACACCAGCCCAGGAGGCAAATGGTTTATAGCCCCCCTCCGGACCGCGACTTTTCAAGTCGCCCCAGCAACCCCGGCCCCCAAAGCCCCGGCCCCTCAATGCCCCGGCCAGCCCCAGCCCCGGCCCCTCACTACCGCCGCCCTCCGCCCTCCGCCCTCCGCCCTCCGCCCTCTGCCAAACCCAAACCCAAACCCAAAAACCCCCCGCCGCATTTCCCCTTTCCCCTGCACTTCATGCCGGTAGGGTTCGGGTTCTTTTCCATTCCCTTTCATGAGCGCCGCCGCCCCTAACTACAAGGATACCGTCCATCTGCCGAAAACCGATTTTCCGATGAAGGCGGATCTCATTCTGCGCGAGCCCGCGCGGCTGGCCGCGTGGGAGGCCGGCGGTCTCTATCAACGCATCCAGGCCCGGCGCAAAGCCCAGGGCGCGACCCGGTTTTTGCTGCATGACGGCCCGCCCTTCGCGAATGGCGACGTCCACATGGGCACGGCGCTGAACAAGGTCATCAAGGACCTCGTGCTCAAATCCAAAACCATGGCCGGCTTCGAGACGCCCTACGTTCCGGGTTGGGATTGCCACGGCCTTCCGATCGAATTCAAAGTCGTCCGCGAAGCCACCGGACTGACCGCGCCGGAAATCCGCCGCCGCTCCGAGGAGTTTGCCAGGAAGTGGATCGAGGTGCAAAAAGCCTCCTTCCGCCGGCTCGGGGTATTGGGCGATTGGGAAAATCCCTATCTTACCCTGACAGCCGGCTATGAAGCGACTATCATGCGCTTTTTCGCGACCGCCGTGGACCAGGATCTGGTCTATCGCAGCCAGCGCCCCGTGCAATGGAGCTATGGGGCTAAAACCGCGCTGGCGGAGGCCGAGGTGGAATACAAAGAAAAAAACTCCCCTGCGATTTTTGTTAAGTTCAAAGCCACCAGCGGCCCGGTCGCGGAAGCCGGCGGTTCCTTTGTGATCTGGACCACCACGCCATGGACGCTGCCGGCGAATCTCGGCATCATGGTCAGCCCCGGCTTCACCTACGTCCTGGGGAACTTCACCAATGCGGAAGGCGTTGAGGAAACTCTGGTTATCGCTTCCGCTTTGGTCGATTCCTTCTCGCAGAAAACCGGCTTCGTCCTGGATCCGGCCAGCGCCCGCGACATCCTCGGATCCGCCCTCGCGGGCTCCGTCGCGTGGCATCCGTTTTTGGATAGGGAAAGCCGGGTCATCGCCACCGCCTTCGTCACGGACGACACCGGCACCGGCCAGGTGCACACCGCCCCCGGACACGGGATGGAGGACTACATCGCCGGACGCGAAAACGGGCTCGGTCTGATCTCGCCCGTCGATGACGACGGGAACTTCACCGAAGAGGTCGGCCTGCCGGACCTGGTGGGGAAAAACGTCTTCGCCGCGAACGAGCCTATCATTGCCCTGCTATCCGCTAGTGGCCACCTGCTGGGCCGTGAGAAATATGTGCACCAATACCCGCATTGCTGGCGCAGCAAGCTGCCGATCATCTTCCGTTCGGTGCCGCAGTATTTCCTGAAAATCGATGCCGTCCGCCAGCAGGCCCTGACAGAAATCGACCGCACCCAATGGCTGCCCGCCTGGGGACGCGACCGGATTTTCGGCACCGTGAAAAGCCGCCCGGACTGGTGCATCAGCCGCCAGCGCACCTGGGGCGTGCCGCTTCCCGTCTTCTATCGCGAGGACGGATCCGCCGTGCTCGACTCCGCCGTCGCCCGCAAGGTCGCGGACCTCGTGGAGCAGCATGGCACCAATGTGTGGTTTGAAAAAACCGACGCCGAACTCTGCGCGCTGCTGGATTTGCCGACCACGTGGACGAAGGGCCGCGACACCCTGGACGTGTGGATCGACTCCGGCTGCAGCAGTATCGCCGTCACCGAAGCCCGCCCGGAATACGCCGGGAACGAAGGCATCGCGGATTTGTATATCGAGGCCACGGACCAACACCGCGGCTGGTTCCAGAGCAGCCTCATGTGCAGCGTCATCCACCGTGGCAAGGCTCCTTACAAAGCGGTCATGACGCATGGATTCGTCACCGATACCAGCGGCGCCAAGATCAGCAAATCCGGCGATAAACCGATCAATGCCGAGCACTACTATAACAAATACGGCGCGGACCTTGTGCGCCTGTGGGTGAGCAGTGTCGACTGGACGCATGACGTGCCGTTTTCCGACAAACTCTTCGAACAGAACGGCGAGGTTTACCGCCGCTTCCGCAACACGCTGCGCATCCTCCTGGCCAATCTGGGTGGTTTCGATGCCGCGGCCCAGTCCGTTCCTAACGACGCCCTGACACTTCTGGACCGCTGGATCCTGGAGCGCCTGCATGCCGTCACCGCGGACTGCCTGACGGCTTATGCGGCGTATGATTTCCGGAAAGTCTTCATCACATTGAACCAATTCTGCGCTGTCGATCTGAGCGCGCTGTATGTGGATATCAGCAAGGACCGGATGTATTGCGACGCCCTCGACAGCCCGCGCCGCCGCAGCGCGCAAACGGCCATGCACCGCGTGCTGGACAGCCTGTGCCGTCTCCTCGCGCCCATCCTCGCGTTCACCGCGGACGAGGCCTGGGAGTTCGCCGGGAACAAGGACAGCATCCACGAGCACGACTTCCCGATCCCCGACCCCGCCTTCGCCGGGACCGCCGCCACCCAACAAATCGCCGAGCTGCAAAAACTTCGCGACGTCCTCATGCTGGAAGTGGAAAAGGCCCGGAAGGAAAAAGTCATCGGGAGCAATCTCGAGGCCTCCGCCCGGCTTGAAGTCCCCACCGGCAGCCCCGCCGCCGCCGCCTTGGCGACCCGTGGCGATGCCGAGGAGTATTTCATCCTCAGCGACCTGCACATCCAGGAAAACAGCGAC
>JAQGPD010000472.1 GCA_028293305.1 Verrucomicrobiales bacterium
CACCGGCTCCGGTCAGGCGAATGTGTCCAAACATCTCGCCGAGCTGCGTGACGCGGGCATGGTGGGAACCCGCAAGGAGCGGCTCAGCACGCATTGTTATATCGACGACCCCATGGTCAACGAACTCTGCGAAATGATGTGCTGCCGCCTCCGTGACGAAATGGAGGAAAAGGCCAGGGCCCTTGCTTTTGTTCCTGACATCTGACCGCGGCCACGCCGTTTCCTAGCTTCGTTCGCCCGCTTCCATTTCCTCGGGGATGCCATCGGCGGGTTCAGCCATCGGCATCGGCAAAACCGGCAACGCCTGCCGCCAGGCCGCATGAAATGCTGTCAGGAACATGGCCTCGGGCAAAAGCGTGAAGGCTCCCTCCAGTGCTGAGAACCAGCCATTCAGCGCCTGGGCGGCCGCCAGATCACCAGTCAGGCGGAAGAGATAGTGATTATCGTTGGCGGCGGTGTCACAAAGGATTCCCACGAACATCGCCGCGAATCCCGCCAGCATCGGCCCCAGCATGGCACGGCGGAAATTCAACAATTCGCGCCGGCAGCACCACATCAACGCCAGACCCGCCAGGCCATACGCGGCAAGAATCGCATCATCGATCCGATCTGTCAGGGGCGTGCGGGGAAGGTTGAAAAACCGGATGATTCCGCGGTCCATGCGCTCATGCAGTTGAGCCACTTCATCAATGGCCAGAAACAAAAATCCCGCCGCCATGAGAAGCCAGATCCAACGGCCTCCCGCAGTATCCGACTCCGTCGTGTCCGAAAATTTTTTGGAACTGTTCACCACGCGCAGACGGAAAATCCGCCACGACAACAACCCGATGCCCAACAGCTGGGCCGCCGACAAAAAAGTCGTGTAGCGGCCCTCGCCGAAATAGCGGCTGGGATTGCCGGTGCGCAGCAGGCCATGGGTGATCGCGAACGCGATGACGACGATATTCAAACCAGTAATGACACGGGAAAAAATGCGGGGGGACATTGTTTTCTGAAACGGGGGACGAGGGGTGCGCGGGCCGGACGCTGATATTTTGGCCCGCCGCAACCTGCCCCGTTTTGCCCCGCGATCAACCCCGGACCGGACCGCCGCGCCATGCACCGCCCTCTTGCCATCGTGCCCATCCCGTGGAACTACCCTGGCCATGCCTCAGGAAGAACACATCAACGTCCGCTACGTCGCCGGACTCGCGCGCCTCACCCTAACACCCGAGGAGGAGTCCGCCTACGCGGGCCAGCTCGACCGCATTCTCCACTATGTCGCCCAGCTCGACAGCGTGGACGTCAGCAGCGTGCCCGAGCATACCTTGGAGGACGGCGGCTGCGACTTCACCCGGCCGGACACCGCGCGCCCCTCGCAACCCATGGAGGACGCATTGCTGAATGCGCCCCGTCGATCCCAGGATCAGTTTCTGGTGCCCAAGGTGGTGGAGTGAAAAAGCCTCCTTCTTTGTCCACCCGCTCGATTCCCCACCCCTTTTCCGCTACATTCCATTCTTCAATAACAGGTCCCGCCTGACTCTTTCCGCCCATGTCCACGCCGCTGCACACCCAGCCCATCGCCGCCCTCCGCCGCTTGCTCACCGCCCGCGAAATCTCGCCTGCCGACCTCCTGCGCAGTGTGGAATCCGCCATTGTGGAGCGCGACCCGGCCATCGGCGCCTATCTGCAACGCGACTTTGAAACCGCGCTGGCCCAAGCCGGCGAAGCGGACCTCACCCAACCCCTGGGAGGCATCCCCATCGGCATCAAGGACATCATCAACGTGAAGGGCCAGCCCCTCACCTGCGGGTCCAAAATCCTGGCAGGAAAATTCACCAGCCCTTACGACGCCACGGTCATCACCCGCCTCCGCGCCGCGGGAGCCATTCCCTTCGGCAAGCTGAACATGGATGAATTCGCCATGGGTTCCTCCACGGAAAACAGCGCGCTCCAAATCACCAAAAACCCTCACGACCCCACCCGCGTCCCCGGCGGTTCCAGCGGCGGTTCCGCAGCCGCCGTGGCGTCCGGTTGCGCCGTGGCGACGCTAGGCACCGATACCGGCGGCTCGATCCGCCAGCCCGCCAGCTTTTGCGGCATCGTGGGATTGAAGCCCTCCTACGGCCGCGTGTCGCGCTTCGGCTGCACGGCCTATGCGTCCTCATTGGATCAAATCGGACCCATGACGCGCAGTGTGGAGGACGCGGCGCTCCTGCTCCAGGCCATCGCGGGAGCGGACCCTGCGGACTCCACCTGCCGGCGCGACCCCGTGCCGGATTTCAGCGCCGCCCTGACAGGAAATATCAAAGGCCTGCGCATCGGCCTTCCTGACGAATATTTCGGCGAGGGCATGGACCCCGAAGTCCGCGCCGGCGTGGAGCGCGCGGTGAAAATCCTGGCAGAGGCCGGAGCGGAAATCCAACCGGTTTCCCTGCCCCACACCTCCAGCGCCATCGCCACCTATTACATCATCGCCACCGCCGAAGCCTCCGCGAATCTTGCCAGGTTCGACGGCATCCGCTATGGCCATCGCTGCGAAAATCCGGAAAACCTGCGCGATCTCTACGACCGGTCCCGGGCGGAGGGTTTCGGGCCGGAGGTCAAACGCCGCATCATCCTGGGCACGTATGTCCTATCAAGCGGCTACTACGATGCCTACTACCGCAAGGCCCAGAAAGTGCGTCACCTTATCCGCCGTGATTTCGCGGAGGCCTTTTCCAAGGTGGACCTCATCCTCGGCCCCACCAGCCCGACCCCGGCTTTCAAATTCGGCGCACACACCAGCGATCCGCTGCAAA
>JAQGPD010000489.1 GCA_028293305.1 Verrucomicrobiales bacterium
CCACCCTTTTCCCAAAGCCGCCTCCTTCAACCGCTCCCACGCCGGCCCCTCCACGCCCGCCCCCGCGCCGCCACTTGTCACCACCGCCACCTCCCCCCCGCGGGCCGCCGCCAAATAAATCGCCTCCGCCAGATTTTTCCGCCGCAACGCCCGCACCGGAGCCAGCCACACCTCACGCCCGCCCGTCAGATCACGCAGCCACCGCCGCGCCTCACTAACGGATAGCACGTCCGGCATCGAAGCGTCAGGCAACGGGTTTCCCACCCACCGCACGGACCCACCCGCCTGCCGCCGCACCCAGGCCACATCCGCCAGGTTCACACAAAAATGACTGACATTTTCACCCGTCGGCACGGACATGGCCAATGCTTCCTCCAATTCCCCGACACCCGCGGCGCGCCAATCCGCCATCCGGTCCCACCGTCCGTCCCACCACCAATCATGATGGTGCATCCACAACCGCGCCCCGGCCGCCGCACACCAATCCGGCAACGCCATCAGCAAGGGGATGTTCCGTCCCACACTCAGATTGTGCGCCCATACCACGGTTTTCTGTTCTGACAAAATCGAGCGTAAAACCCTCACCGAATCCGCCGCCAAGCGCTGCTCCCCGCCACTCGAATAACCAAAATCCGCCAGCTCCTCCACCCGCATTTCCACCGGCCGCAACCTCGCCGCCAGGTCCGCGACCCAGCCCGGATCGGAGACCTCGCCCATCACCAAAACCACCCGATCCACCCCCGCCATCCGCTCCAACAACATCGGCAATCCACGCCCAATCACTTCCCGCACCCCGCCGGGCCGGTCATGATAGTGAAAAACCACCAACTGCACCCCACCCTACTCCCTCCGCTTGCCACACAAGTCAACCCTGCCAGCCAGCCAGCCAGTCACTCGCCTTCCACCAGCCGCACCAGCCGCACCGGCCGCACCGGTCCACCTCAAGCACCGCAACACATTTGCCGATTCCTGACCAAAACTCAAACCACAACACCCTGACTTCCGAGGCGGAAAAAACGCCCGCCCCGCCCATTTCAAGCGCCCGCATCGGCCGCGGCACCAGCACCAGCACCAGCACCAGCACCGGCAGCGGCAGCGGCCAAACGAAAAACGCCGCCGGTTTTGGCAACCGGCGGCGTTGAATTTCAGCCATCATGTTCCGTCAGGAAACACAATGGGCCAGCCGTTCGAGCGGCTGACGATAGGACGAACCGAAGTTCAGAGCCGACGGCGGCGGGCCATCATGCCGGCAACACCGAGGAGCGCGAGCCCGGCGGAGGTGGGTTCCGGCACGTTGGCGAGATAGAGGAGGGCGCCGTCGCCGGTGACCAGGGAGCTGTAAGCCCCGGGCGTCACGCTGGAGGCGGCATTGTAGTGCGCCAGGATCTGCGCGGGCGTCAGGGCCGTGCCGTAGATGGCGGTTTCATCCAGGGCTCCCGCGTAGGGGCTGGCTCCGGTGTCGTGCGCACCGATGGAAAAATTGGTGGGGGAAATGCTGACATTGTAGCCGCCGGGGCCGGTGGCGCTGCCGACGCTGACGCCATTCACATACAGTTTCGGGGACGTGCCGTCATAGACCGCGACGACGTGGGTCCAAGCTCCGATCACCGCAGTGCCGCCCGTGATGTCCCAGGCGGTGTTGCCGCTCGCCCCATTATACATGCGGAAGTTCCAGCCGGTCACGGCATCGCGTTGGAAAAACACCCAGCCCGTGCGGTTGCCGCTGTGGGTGCGGTTGGAGACCGCGGCGTCGTCATTGTCGGACGCGGAGGGATTCGACCAGAACTCGACCGTGAAGGGGCTGGTGGTGGACGGGTTGAGCGCGGGTTGGAACGGAACCACGGTATTGGCACCGCCGGTGTAGCTGGCGGCGGTGTCTCCGGAAGCCGCGAGCGGGCCGGAAACGCCCAGCACGACGGTGTTCGAGTTCACACCGTCGGCGGCGGAGCCGAGGCTGCCGGAATTGATGGAGGTGGTGACAGCGGAGGCCAAGGGCACGAAGCCCAGAAAACCTGCCAGGATTCCGGCGGATAGAAGATAACGTTTCATAGGAATAAGCCCCGTTCCGGCGCGGGTCGGATTTTCCGGACCATGGGTGGGACCAGGTTCAATAGAAGTGGACTGCGGGGCCTGTCAATTTGATGAGCGTTATTTTTTATAGGGGATTTCCTTATTTTAATGATTCCCAGGGCCCGTTATCGGTGCCGGATGCTCCATGCCTCACCCCCGGTCGATTTGTTAACCTCAGTTTTGTTGACAAGTGGATCGTTCTGCACTGTTCTTTACTACCACTCCATAGCCTTATGAAAACCTCCGCCCCCGCCCTCTCCCTCCGCTTCTGTTTTTTCCCGGGACTACTCGCGGTGGCGGCCCTGACCGGCACAGCGGGGGCGACTTTGCTGCCTTTTGAAACAAACCCCATCCTGTCCGGCACCCCGACGCTCCCGCAGGATTATGGGGATGCGGCCGCCGCGGACACGCAGACATCCACCTCCGGAGCCTGGCAGAATATTTACCAACAAGGCACCGGGTGGACACCTTCCGTCGACGTCGCGTATGGCACCTCCAGGGCCGG
>JAQGPD010000496.1 GCA_028293305.1 Verrucomicrobiales bacterium
TTGGAGCGGGTCAAGTGATAGGGTCAGGAGCGGCAGGAGGCGGGAGGCGGGAGGCGGGAGGCGGGAGGCGGGAGGCGGGAGGCGGGAGCGGCAGGAGGTGGGAAGGTGTTATGGAAGGAAGCCGGAGCCGGGGGCGGGGTTGTCCGGGGGAACAAGCTTCCCTTTTCAACACGCCCCAGAATCCGTTAGTCGTGGCGGCAGGGTCGATGCCCAATACTGCCAGGAAATAGCGTTAGGATTCCCCGGGTGGTTTCAGCCGGGATTCGTGGTGGCCGTGGCTGGCCCGGTTTTTCCTTTGCCGCGAACTTCAATGTTTTCAGTTAGCCCGGGTCTTGGCGCAAGACGGGTGCGGAGTTCGGCAATGACTCTTTGAAAAGTGAGCAGGTCATCAAGGCCCATGCCCTGGGTGACCGCATTGGCCCATGGCGCCTGGAGCTTCATGGCGGCGTCGTAGGTCTGACGGCCTTTGCCGGTCAGGACGACGAGGGGCGCGCGGCGGTGTTTTGGATTTGGTTCCAAGGTTAGCATTTCCAGCCGCACCAAATCATGGATCACGCGCTGCACGTTTTGCCGGTTGGATCCGAGATCGCGTGACAGGCCGGCCACGGTCTGTGGCGTGGTGGACCGCACGACGGCACCCAAAATTTGCCAGCGGGTTCCTGTCAGGCCGAGGTGCGCCGCCAATCGGTCGCCCGCATTCAGTATCAAATGATCGACCCGGAAAAGATCCATGGTCACGCTGGTCAAAATCTCAGCGGCGGGGGTGCGGGCGGGCTTTGGCGGCATTATTTTCTGAACGGATATTGACATCATGATGTCAATTTTGGATTCTGCAATACGTTCACACTAAATTAATCACCGCCCGATGAAACCGTCCTCCCTGCCCGGATTGAAGCTTGGTCTCCGTTTTTTCCTGCCCGCCGCGCTGGCCGGGATGTCACCCCTGGCCGTTTGTTATGCGGAGAATCCCGCCGGCAGTTGGCAGGGGGAATTCTATTCTCCGAGCGGTCACCAGCAATATCAATTCGAGTTCAAGGTGGCGGACGGAAAGCTGGAGGCCAAAGCGACGGCGGCTATGGGGGACCAGAAGCGGGAGGTGGAATTCATAGATGAAAAGCTGGAGGGCGACATGTTATCCTTCGCGGAAATCCGAAAGATCCAGGACAATGAAATGCGGATCGAATACACGGGAAAGGTGACGGACAAAGGCATCGCCTTCACCCGCAAGGTGGGCGATTTTGGCAGCGCGGATTTTACCGCGACACGGGTCGGTCCGCCCCCCGCTGCGCCAGCGGAGCCCTTTTCTTCGCCGACCAATATTGCCGGTCAGGAATTTCCCAAAATCCATCCGGACGGCCGCGTGACCTTCCGGCTGAAGGCACCGGAAGCCAAGAGCGTGGCGCTGAATTATGGTCAGGCGCACCCCATGGAAAAGGATGCGGAGGGTGTGTGGACTATCACTTTCGGTCCTGTTGCCCTGGGCTTTCATTATTATACTTTTCTGGTGGATGGGGCGAATGTCTGCGATCCCGCCGGCGAGACTTTTTATGGCATGGGCCGCATGGCCAGCGGAATCGAGATTCCCACGCCAGGCGAGGACTGGTGGCAGACTAGGGACGTGCCGCACGGGGAGGTGCGGGAAAGGCGTTATTTCTCCAATACAACCCAGGCCTGGCGGCGGATCTTTGTATACACACCGCCCGGCTATGATGCGGATGCGGCGGCGCGCTATCCAGTGCTTTATCTACAGCATGGAGGCGGCGAGGATGAGCGGGGCTGGCCGGTGCAGGGCCACATGTCGGATATCATGGATAATTTGATAGCGGACCAGAAAGCGCTTCCCATGGTTGTTGTCATGGCAAATGGTTATGCACGTAAACCCGGCGAGGCTCCCAACGGGATGCGCCCACCGGGAGCGGGCGGTGCCCCTCCGGATCTGGGCAAAATGTTCGCCACTTTGGATGAGGTTTTCGTCAATGATCTCATTCCATTTGTTGACAAAACCTACCGGACAAAAACCGATAGGGACAACCGCGCCATGGCCGGGCTTTCCATGGGCGGCATGCAGACCTTCAATATCGGCCTAAAGCACCTTGACAGGTTTTCATGGTTCGGCGGCTTCAGCGGCGGCGGCGGCGGATTCGGCGGGGCATTTGATCCCGCGACTGCCCACGGCGGCGTCATGGCCGACGCCAAAGCCTTCAATGAGAAAACGCATTTGCTCTATCTGAGCATGGGCACGGACGAGGGGGAAAGGTTCCTGACAAGTGTGAAGGGTTACCGCGACGCCTTGGAATCGGCGGGTGTCAGGACGATTTATTTTGAATCTCCCGGCACCAAGCACGAGTGGCACACCTGGCGCCGCAGCCTGCACGATTTCGCCCCGCGTCTTTTCCAACCGGTCCCGGTCGCGGCGGCTCCCGCGCCATCGACGCCATCCTCTTCTGACAAGTCTGTTTCCGCGCCCGCACAGGCAGCGAGGGGCGCGGTCCGCGTGTTGTTCCTTGGCACGGGCGACGAGGCCAGCCGGAAACACTGCCACACGGTCATGCGCGACTTCGGGCGCGATGCCATCTGGTTCGACCACTGCGCGGATGCCTCGCAGGTGACGCCGGAGTGGCTGGCGTTGTTTGACGCCGTTTTACTGGACGCTCCGGCCACCAGCTTTCCCGCCTTGTCCGGTCTGCCTGCCGGAAAAGTGGTGGCGGCTGATTTCGCCACCAGCGGCGGAAATCCCGCGCCGGAGGCGTTTTTAACGCCGCTGAAGGAAAAACTGTTGGCCGCCATCGGCTCGGAACGGCGGCAGGAATGGGAGAAATTCACCCAACAAAGGGAAGGGGAGCAACGTGAAGCGAAGCCCACCGTGGCCAATTACGAGCGCCGCCCGCAGCCGCTTACCTATCAACATCCGCTGAGCGTGAAAGGCAGCATGAAACGCACCCAGGTCGCCCCCGACCTGAAACTGGAACTATTCGCGGCTGAGCCGGATATCATGAAACCCATTGCGCTAGCCTGGGATGCCCGTGGCCGCTGCTGGGTCGCGGAGACCAGCGACTATCCACACGGAGTGACTCCCGGAGGTGAGGGAAATGACCGCATTAAAATTTGTGAGGATACGGATGGCGACGGAAAAGCTGACAAGTTCACGGTTTTCGCTGACAAATTGAACATTCCCACCAGTCTGACCTTTGCGAATGGCGGATTGATCGTCAGCCAGCCACCCCGGTTCCTTTTTCTCAAGGATACGGATGGCGATGACAAAGCCGACGAACGCCGGGATTTGATCACGGGGTGGGGCATCGGTGACACACATGCACAGGCCAATAATCTGCACTACGGAATCGATAACTGGTTTTACGGCTGCGTCGGCTATTCGGCCTTTGACGGCACCGTGGGCGGGGAGCGGAAGCGTTTCACCCAAGGGACTTACCGGTTCCGGGCGGACGGATCGGCCTTGGAGTTCCTCCATCAATTCACCAACAATTCCTGGGGCCAAAGCGCCAATGACGCCGGGGATCAGTTCGGCGGCACTGCGAATGGCGCGCCGCTTTTTTACGGCGGCATCCCCGCTTCGCACGTCCCGGCGGGAATGCGGGTGATGACCGCCAAGAAAATAAACACCGAGGATAATGTGCATACGATCACCCCGAATTATCGTCAGGTGGATGTGATGGGTGGCTACACCGCCGCCGCGGGCAGCAACTTTGTTTACTCAGCCAAATTGCCGGCCCGCCTGCAGGGAAAGGCCCTAGTCTGTGAGCCGACCATTAAGACCATTTCCCTGATGGATGTAAAAACCACCGGCGCCGGCCTGACGGCCGGGGATGGATTCATTCTGGTGGCCAGCACGGACGAATGGATGTCCCCGGTCTTC
>JAQGPD010000509.1 GCA_028293305.1 Verrucomicrobiales bacterium
CCGTGGCATCAAAACCGAACCCGGGCTCGGTGGCTTTCATGATGCTGACCACGTTGCGGTGGGTGATGCGGCAGCCTTTGTGAATGCCGGTGGAGCCGCTGGTGTATATCAGATAGGCGAGACCATCCGCGTCATGGCCGGGGGCGGGGGCGGAGGCGGGACCGTCGAAGGAAATGTCTTCGATGCAGAGCGTGGTGGCGGTGTTTTCCGGGATCTTCGGGAGGAGCGGCAGTTCTGTCAGGAGGACCGGCGCCCGGGCGTCGTCCAGCATGAAGGCGAGACGCTCCGGCGGATAGGCCAGGTCGATGGGGAGGTAGGCGGCTCCGGCTTTGAGGATGCCCAGCAGGGAGGCGATGAGCGGGGCGCGGCGGTCCATGCAGATCCCGACGAACTGTCCGTTTTCCACGCCGGCATGGCGGAGGGCATGGGCGATGTGGTTGGCGCGGCGGTCCAGTTCCGCGTAGGTCCAGGCGGTGTCCCCGGCGGAGACGGCGATGTGGTCAGGATGGCGGCGGACGGTTTCCTGGAACCAGGCGTCGTGGGTGGTATTGGAGTCGATGCCGGGGTTTTCCGGCTGCCAGTCGTGGACGAGGAGTTGGCGTTCCGGCGGGGTGACGAGGGTGAAGTCCGAGAGCGGAGTTGTCAGGGGCCGGGAGGTCAATTGCAGGAGCAGCTCCGCCATGTGGCCGAGGAGCCGCTGGATGGTTTCGAGGGAAAAAACCGACGGTTTGAAAGCGCAGTGGAGGCGCAGCGCAGCCGAGCCATAAACGGCCAGGGTGAGGGGCACGCTGGTCAACTCCCTGAGGTCGAAGGAGCGGCGGGCGAAGGCCGGACCGCCGGTGGCACGGAGGGTGTGGGTGTAGTCGTCGTTTTCAAAAACCAGAAGGTGATTGAAGGGAGCCTGGGTGGCGCTGAGACCGGCAGCGCGGCGGATGAAGGAAAGCGGCGAGTGCTCGTGCGGGCGGAGGTCCAGCCAGTGCTGACGGAGGGTTTGGAAAAGCGTCAGGATGGGTGCCGATGCGGGCAGGTCCGCTTTGATGGGAAGCGTGTTGATCAGCAATCCGGCGATCCTCTCCGAGTCCGGGACCGGGGTGTGGCGGCAGGCGCGGGTGGCTCCGAAAATGACGCGGTCCTCGCCAGCGTAGCGGCCCAGCAGGAGGGCGAAGGCGGCTTGGATGCAGGTGTTCAGGGTGACGCCGGCGGAGTCCGCCACGGCGAGCAGTTTTTTTGTCAGGGTCTCCGGGAGATGGAGATCCGTTTCATCCTGGGAGCGTGCCGCCGGCGGGGTGCCAGGCGCCGCGGCGGAGCCCTGGCCCAGGCCCAGTCCATCCACGATCAGCGGCGTGGGGCCGCTTACACCGTTCAGGTGGGTTTTCCAAAAACCGGCGGAGGGGGTGTGGTCGAGGCTTGCCTGCCAGAGATTATGAGCCTCGAAGGAAGGAGCCGATGGCGCGGCGGATGGGTTTGTTAGCTCATCATAGGCCGTGAAGACTTCGCGCAGGAGGGAAGTGATGGCGCGGCCGTCGATGAGGATGTGATGGAAAGTCCAGACGAGGGTGTGGTTTTCAGCCGAGTGGCGGATGAGTGTTAGGCGTTGGAGCGGGCCGTGACTGAGATCCAGCGGGGTGGTGCGGTCGGTTTCCAGGAAATCCGGCAGGTCCGTCGCGGGCAGTTCCTGCCAGGAAATGGGGAGGCTGTCGTGGATGGTGGCGGATTCCGCGGTGAAGGTGGTGCGCAGGACCGGGTGGGCGGCGGTCAGCGTTTCCCAGGCGGCCCGGAGGCGCGGGGCATCGACATTTTCCGGGAGCGTGCAAACCATCTGTTCCACATCCACGCCGGCGGCCGGGTCCTGCAGCCAGGTGAAATACATGCCTTGCTGCAGCGGGGTGAGCGGCAGGTGGCCGGGGGCGGAAATGGAGGTGGGGGCGGGCATGGGCCGGGGGGGAAAGGGGTCCACGGAGTCTTTGGCGCGGTGGCGGGGGACCGGGGGGGGCTGGGGAATTTTGCTGGGCTGGAGTGGCGGGTGTCCGGGTCGCGGTGGACGCGGATGCGGGATGCGGGGAAAAATGTTGGAAGTGGGAAGTGGGATGTTGGAAGTGGGATGTTGGAAGCCGGGCGGCGGCGGGGAGCGGGCGGGCAGCGGGTTGTCAGGGGAAAAGATCGGGCCGCCGGTCGCTGAGGGCGGGAAATTGAGCGCGCCAGGAGGCGGTGGTTTCGGGGGAAATGGCGGCCCGGATCAGTTGCGGGGGCGGGCTGCCGGCCGCCGGTTCCGGGGCGGCCTCGGACAGGACCGCGCCTTGCGGATCCAGGATCATGGAGCCTCCGTCATAGTGGAAAAACGGATCGGTGCCGCTGCGGTTCACGCCGAGAACAAAGGCTTGGTTTTCGATGGCCCGGGCGCGTAAAAGCGTGGTCCAGTGCGCGTGGCGGCGGTCCGGCCAGTTGGCCATGACGCAGATCAAATCCGCTCCCGCCGCCGCAGCCGCGCGGAAGGCTTCCGGAAAGCGGAGATCATAACAGATGAACGGCGCCACGGTGAAGCCATTCCACGGGAAGGTCCGGATCTCCGTTCCGGCGGTGAAGGCGGCTTTTTCGCCGGAGGGGGAAAACGGGAACATTTTCCGGTATCGGCAAAGCAGCGCGCCGTCCGGTCCGAAAGCCACGGCTTCGTTCGCGCCGCTGCCGTCGGGCAATTTCCGCAGCACTCCGCCGAGGACCGTTATTCGTCCCGCCATGGCCAGGCCGCGCAGGAAAACCTCCGTTTCCGCCGCGTCCGTATCCGCCGCCGACTTTACGTTCATGCTGAATCCGGTGGCAAAAAGTTCCGGCAGCACCAGCAGCGATCCCGGAGCGAGCGCGGGGGCGGCGTTGGCGAGCGCGGTCCGGACGGCTTCGAAATTGGCGGCGCGGTCCTCCCAGTGAAGATTGAATTGGAGGGCCGCGAGTTCCATGAAAAGAAGTGTGAAATTCTAATAATTATTGTCACAATGGTAAATCAAGATTATTCCATTTGCAAGAAATATTGCTAACCTTAAGCATTTTTCCAAGGCCCGCTTTCCCAAGAAAGGGAGGGCAGAACGCGGGTTTTGGACCCAGACGGTGCGGGTCTGCCGAAGGGAGGAAATTTTTAAAATTACTGGAATAAAATCCGACAAGCTTTATAATTAAATTGAACCATGAGATTTAAACGAGTTTTCAATGCATTGCCGACCCACTGAACTAAAAGGACTTACGGTCCGCCCCGGTCAACTTTACGCCCTGATCCTCGTGTTTCTATGTGGATTTGTGATCCCTGATGTCCTTCAGGCCGAGGCCTTGGCCGCCGCGGATGATCGGGCTCCTCTCGTGGTGAATGACGACGCTCCGCCCGTGCCCTTGCCGCCCGCCCCGGAGGAGCTGGTCCCCGTGCCAGCAGCAACGGGCGCGGAGGACCCGGCCGCGTTGCCAAAACCCACTTCCGCTCCCGAAATTGACGCTGCCCCTACCCCCGCCGCCGCCCCCGTCCTCCCGGCCGCGCCGGCGAAACCGTCGTCGGGCGGCGCGGTTTTACACGACCCCACGAAACCTTCGGAGGAAGTGCGCCCTGCGGAACCCACCGCGCCCGGCTTGCAGGGCGACAGTCTCCTGCCCCCCCCGTCCGCGACCGGTCCGGAGGCGGACAATCTGAGTTCTTTGGAAACTTCCCGCGCCGTCCAGCCCTTGGATGATGTGGTGAAACGCGTGCCTCCCATCACCGCGACCACCCCCTTCGAACCCACGAAAAAATCCGACGGCGGCCCGGTCATCATGGGCACGGACCTGGTGCCGGACGCCGCGGTTTCCTCTCTGGCCCCAGATCAATTGCCGCCCGATTTCATGGACATGCCGGAGGTGGAGGCGACCGATCCCTGGGTTTTCGGGGTGGAGGTGGCCACACTGTATGATGACAATATCCGCCTCAGCAACACGGCGCCACAGGACGACTTTTTGTTCGTCCTGACCGCTTCCGTCGCCTGGCAACGCGGCGATATTCTGCGGAAACGGAACTCGTGGGCGCGTGTTTTTTACCAAGCCACCGGCATCATGTTCGCGGAGGAGAGCGGGGAAAATAATGTGGACCATGATTTCCAGGCCGGCGGGCAAAAGCGTTGGGGCAAACTGGCGGTGGCGCTGGAAGGCCGCTACCGGCGGCTCAGCGGAGCTACGCCCGACCTGGGCGACCGCGTGCAGCGGGATCAGCTGGCGGGGAAAATCACGGCCACGTATGACCTGAGCGGACGGACTTTCGTGGAGGGCTCCGCCGGAGTCGAAGCCGTGCGCTATCAACAATCCGGCCTGGCGGATTACGAGGAATGGCTGGCGGACGGCTATGTTGGCTATGAATTGTCAGGGCGCACCAAAATCGCCGCCGGTGGCGCGGTGGGCCGTTTGAATGTGGCCGGGACGGATGGTCAGGATTTCCAGCGGGCCATGGTCAAAGTCACGCGCGCCAGCACGGGCGCCCTGGGCCTCACCGCCAAGGCCGGCGCGGAATTCCGCCAAACGGAAACCGGCAATAACATCACGCCGGTTTTCAATCTGACGGCCGACTGGGAACCCGTGGAGGACAGCACCAAGGTCTCCGCCTCCGCCTTCCGCGAGACCGTGGCGTCCGGCGCGCTGGCCGGCGAAAACTACATCCGCACCGGCGCCGCGCTGCGCCTGGCCCAACGCTTCGGCGACCGCTTCTCCGCCGGACTTGAAGCCGGCTACGAACAACTCCAATATTCCGAAGCCGCCGCCGGAGGCACGGCGTCCGGCAGGTCGGATGACTATTTCTACGCCAAGCCCAGTTTGAAATATGAATTTGCATCCAAACGCCGCGCCCAGGTGTTCTACAGTTTCCGTGAGGATGACTCCTCCGTGGAGGACTTCAGCTTCTCCGCGAACCAATGGGGCCTTTCCTTCGGACTCGACTTCTGACCTCTGCTAGCATGAAACCGCTCCTTCCCTCCGCCTCCCTTCCGCTCGTCGCGGGGCTGCTGCTGTGCGCCGCCGCCACGCCGCCGCCGGTGTGGGCGCAGGACAATGCGGGCGTCCGCATCGCCAGCGGCGACACCGTGGACATCCGCGTTTTCCGGCATGATGACATCGGCGGAAAATTCACCGTGGGCTCGGATGGCACCGTCATATTGCAATTCGTCGGCTCCGTCAGCCTCAGCGGCATGACCCCCGAGCAGGCCACCCAAAAGGTCACGGCCATGCTGGCGGACGGTTGGCTGCGCAAGCCCCAGGTCAGCGTGAACATCGCGGAATTCGGGAAAAATTTCATCACCGTGAAAGGCGCCGTGAACCGCGGCGGCGGCTTCACCGTGACCCGCAACAAACCTTTCACCGTCTCCCAGGCCATCGGCATGGCCGGCGGCTTCAATAACCGCGCCAACCGCAAGGCCGTCATGCTCCAACGCGGCCAAAAATCCTACACCATCAATGTAAAGGAAATCGAGAGTGATCCCTCGCTGGACATCCCCCTCAAGGACGGAGACGTCCTGACCGTCCGCGAATCCGCGCTCTAGCTTTTTTCAATCCCTCATGTCCGCCGACTTTTCATTGCTTCCGACCCCGCCCCCGCCGGTCCCCAGCTACCCTGCCCCGGCTCCTCCGGCGCAGCCTCCCATGCCGTTCGCACCGGCCGGGATGATGATGTCAGGAAGTCCCGGCCCCGGCAGTGGAAATGCGGGCGGCGGCGGCGGCGGGGATGAAAATGGCGGAGCCCTGCCCATTGTGGATTTTGCCGGCATCTGGCAAGCCGTGAAACGCCGCTGGTGGGTTCCGTTTCTGACCGGAGCCATCATCACTTCCGGCGTGGTTTATTGGTTGCTCACCTCCCCGCGCTACTACACCGCCACGGCCCTGCTGGCGGTGGAACAACAAAAATCCAGCTTCCTGCCTGGCGAAAGCTTCAAGGTGGAGGACTTGAAATCCCTGGAGGTCCTCAAAAGCATCGAACAGGAAATCGTCAGTCAGGGCGTCCTCCTGAAGGTCGCCAATGAACACCATCTGCGAGATGATCCGACTTTTGCCCCGCCGAGGAAAAATGGTCAGGCTCTGCAGGATGACGAGGTCGCCTATCGGCTGGGAAAACGCGTTTCCGCCGTGCTCGACCGCGGCACCCGCCTGATCAAAATCAGCGTGGACGACACGGATCCGCAACGCGCCAAGGACATCTGCGAAAGCATCCTCGCCCAGGCCACGCGTCAAAGCACGGACGCCACCTCCGCCTCCGCCCAGCTCGCCAGGCGCACCCTGACAGAAGAGAAGGAACGCATCGAGGCCAAGCTAGCCGCCTCGCAAAAAGCCGTGGACGAGTTCCGCGCCAGGTTCCCCAGCCTGCCGCTGGATGAACACCAGAATGACATGAAAACCAATAACGTGGAGGATGCCGTGCGCACCACCTCCGCCGCCGTGACCGCCGCCCAGGGCGAGGCCACGCGATTGGAAAACACCTTGAAGCAAATCCAGGAAACGGGCGGGAAAATCGATTTGTTATTGCGCCTGCCGGAAATCGCCCAACGCGAGGAGGTCGCCTCCCTGAAACGCAGCCTGACGGAAAAACAGACCGCCTTCGCCGTCATCGATGCGGAATACCTCTACAAACATCCGCGCCATAAACAGGCGCTTCAGGAAATCACCGAAACCTCCAGCCAACTGGCCTCCACCATCAGCCGGGCAGTCTCCGGATTGCAGAACCGCCTCGAAAAAGTCCGTCAGGATGCCAAGGGTCTGAACCAGGATCTGGCGCGCCGGAAGCAGGAAAATGTGGAATTCCAAAAAGTGTCAGGAGAGTTCGCCACCCTCGCCAGCGTGCTGAAGGCGGAAAGCGCCAACTACGACCGCGTGCTCAGCCGCCTGAAGGACGCGGAGGTCAACAGCGCCATGGGAGCCAGCATTCTGCGCATTGTCGATGTCCCGCTGAAACCCACCAGTCCGGTGAAACCCGACCGCAAACTCATGACCGCGGCCGGCTGGATTTTCGGTTTCGGCTCCGGTCTCGGACTCGTGCTGGTGCTGCATTTCATGGACCGCACCCTGCGCGGCATCGATGCCGGGGAAAAGCTCCTCCGCCTTCCCGGACTCGCCGCGCTGCCCCCGGATCCTATCATGACCCTGAAGGAAAGCATGCTCCACGGCCGGCCGGACGCCGCCGCGCAATCGGAGGCCTTCCGCTCGCTCCGCACCGCGCTCAGCATCCTCGGCAAGGGCTCCGCCTCGCGCACCTATCTTTTCACCGCCAGCCGTCAGGGAGAAGGCACCAGCTATACCGCCATGAACTTCGCCCTGAGCCTCGCGCAGCAGGGCTACCGCACCTTGCTGATCGATGCCAATCTGAGGAATCCCTCGCTGGACCACGTCTTTTTGCCGGAGCGGCCCGCCACCGGACTGGCGGATCATTTGTCAGGACAAGGCACCCGCGACGCCACCGCCTGCCAGCGCACCCAGGTGCCCAACATCTATCTTTTCGCCTCCGGCGTCACCAACCGCCACCCCAGCGAGGTCCTGAATGAGCAGGCCTTCGCCATGCTTTTGCAGGACGCCGCCAAGTGGTTCCATAAAATCGTCATCGACACGCCACCTATCGGCCAGGTCACCGACGCCCTGCCCCTGGCGCGCCATGTGGACACCGTCTGCCTGGTCGTCCGCGCCGCCTCCACACCCCGTGCCGAGGTCCTCCGCGCCGCCAATAAACTCACCATGGCCGGTGCGCGACCCGCCGGATTCATCCTGAATGCCGCTCCCAAGGATGCCCTCAGCGGCGGATTTGTCGGCGACTTCGCCGCTGGTTTCTCCGTGCCCCCCGCCGTCCGCGCCCTGACGGCCCCCGGGCAATCCTGACATCATTTTCAAAACTCCCCCCTCCCCCGTGTCCGCCCCTCCCACAGTCCCTCTGCAGAAAAGACCGTCGCCGTCCTCGGCTCCGGTTCCTCCGCCCGCACCTGCGGCGGCCGCACCGGCGGCGGCGCCCGCGCCCACCC
>JAQGPD010000237.1 GCA_028293305.1 Verrucomicrobiales bacterium
TCGACGATCCGAGGTTGGATGCGATGTGGGAAAAATGCGGGGAGTTGGGCATGCCGGTGTCCGTGCACGTGGCGGATCCTCAGGCGTTCTGGCGGGCGTTCGACGAGAAGAACGAGCGCTGGAAGGAATTGAAGGATCACCGCAGCTGGTGGTTCGGCGACCCTGCCAAATTCCCCAAACGCGAGGAGTTGCTGGAGGCGTTGAACCGGGTGATCGAGCGGCATCCGAAAACCACTTTTGTATGTGTGCATTTCGCCAACAATGCCGAGGATCTGGCGTGGGTGGACCGGATGCTGGATCGGTATCCCAACATGATGGCGGACCTCGCGGCGCGGATTCCGGAGATTGGACGGCATGCGCCGGAGGAGGTTAGGCGGGTTTTCACCAAGCATGCGGACCGGCTGTTGTTCGCGACGGATTTCATGGTGTATGACCGCCTGATCCTGGGGTCCGCGGGGGATGATGAGCGGCCCACGGACGCGGATGGCGTGACCTTTTATAACAAATGCTGGCGCTGGCTGGAAACCAATGATCGCGACTGGGCGCACATGACGCCGATCCAGGGGGATTGGACCATCAGCGCCATCGGGTTGCCGCCCGAGGTCACGCGGAAGATCTATTTTGACAATGCGCGGAAGTTGTTGGCGGGATCACTGCCATTGCCCGTGGTGAAGGCGGGGAAAGTGGCGGCGGATTTTGAACCGGATGGGAAGCTGGATGATGCGGTCTGGGCTGCGGCGGAACCTGTCAGGATGGAATACCGATCCGGCGACAATGCGGCGGTGCCGGCGCTTTCCACAACCGTTAGAGCGGCGTGGAGCCCGGAGTGGTTTTATCTGGCGTATGAGTGTCCCTACACGGAGCTGACCACCTTCGGGCCGGCTGGCGCGGAGGAGCGGTTGGGGCTGTGGGACAAGGATGTGGTGGAGGCTTTCATCGGAACCGAAAAGGAGTCTCCGAAACGTTATACGGAGTTTGAGTGGGCGCCGACCGGGGAGCAGTTGGACCTGAAATTGGATGGAAAGGAAAAGGACTTTCCCTGGAGCAGCGGAATGCAAAGTGTGGTGAGGGTGGACGCGGAGGCGAAGGTTTGGCGGGTGGAGGTGCGCATTCCCATGACGTCGCTGTCGGCCGTGGCACCGGTGGCGGGGGCGAAATGGCGGATCAATTTTTACCGGCACGACGCGGCGGGCGGGGCTGGTTTGGCTTGGAGCCCGACCCTGGTGGGGACGTTCCATCGACCGGAGCGGTTTGGGTTGATTGAGCTGACCGGACCTTGAAAAAGAGGGGAGCGTCAGGTCAAAATATCAGTGGAGGGCTTGAAATCCAACGGGGCGGCGCGGTGCGTGTTGCACAGGCGGCCCCGGTGGGGTATGCGCGGGGATGAAAGCCCCTGTTTTGATTTTTTCCCTGGCGCTGTTGTCTCCGGTTTTGGCGGAAAGCGCCAATGACTGCCTCGGGAATTGCGGCAAGGAAAGGCTCATGATGCCGCTGGGCGGCGAGATCAAGCCAGGCCGGAAATATGCGCGGGACCGGCTGGTGGACATCCGGCATCTGGCGTTGGAAGTCACGCCGGATTTCAAGGCGCGGAGCCTGACCGGAAAGGTGACGATTTTTTTCACGCCCATCGCCGCGGAGCTGAGCACGCTGAGTTTGGACTCGGTGGATTTGAGCATTGATGAAGTCACCGCGGCCGGTGCCAAAGTGGCTGACCGACAGGTGACAGAGGACCAGCTTTTGGTGCATTTCGCGCAACCGGTGCCCGCAGGCCAGGAGGTCAGCGTGACGGTGTCCTATCATGCGCAGCCGGAAAACGGGCTGCATTTCCGGACCACGGAAATGGGTTATCCGGCGGGCGATGATCAGGTGTGGAGCCAGGGCGAAGCCGAGAACCACCGCTTCTGGTTTCCTTGTTATGATTACCCCAACGAGCGATTTTCCAGCGAGGTCACCTGCCGGGTGCCGGCGGGCATGGAGGTGATTTCCAATGGCAGCCTGGTCGCGAAAACCCCGGAGGCGGGCGGATTGGTGTCGTGGCATTGGCTGCAGAAACAACCGCATGTCAACTATCTGATAGCGCTCGGTGCCGGTTATTTTTCCAAACTGGAATCCAAGGTCGGCGACCTGCCGATCAGCCTGTTCGTCCCGCCTTCCGAAAAAGACCAGGCCGCTCCGGCTTTCCGCGACACGCAGGCGATCATGACATTTTTCCAAAAGGAAATCGGCGTTCCGTTTCCGTGGGATAAATACGATCAGGTGTATTGCCACGACTTCCTGGCAGGCGGCATGGAGAACACCAGCTGCTCCTTCATGGCCGGTTCCATGCTGTTTCCGGCGGAGGTCGGGAAGCTGGACACCGTGCATCCGCTGGACGCTCATGAGATGGCGCATCAATGGTTCGGGGATTTGCTAACTTGTCGCGACTGGGCGCATTTGTGGCTGAATGAGGGCTTTGCCAGCTATTACACGCTGCTCTACGAAGAGGAGAAAAACGGCCGCGATGGCTTCCTGGCGGCACTGCATTCCTCCGCCGATCAGGTGATCCGTTCGAATGATAGGCGGCCCATTGTGTGGCGGGACTATGGCGAGCCCATGCAGCAATTCGACAGCCGCGCCTATCCAAAAGGCGCGTGGGTGCTGCACATGCTGCGCAGTCAGCTCGGCAAATCGCTCTATCAAAAAGCCATCCGGCTTTATATTGAGCGGCATCGGAATGGCATCGTGACCACGGACGATCTGCAGGAGATCATGGAGGAGGTCAGCGGCCGGTCCTTTGATCAGTTTTTTGATCAATGGGTGCATCACGGCGGCGTGCCGGAATTGAAGGCCGAGTATTCCTGGGATGCGGGATTGAAGCAGGCGCGCGTGCTCATCAAGCAGACGCAGAAGACGGATGCGGATGTGTTGTTATTCAAACTGCCGGTGCCGGTGCGGTTCGTGGTGCCGGGCGAAGGCGGGCCCACGGTTCATGATTTCAATGTGACGGTCAGCATAGCGGAGGAGGCGTTCCAGTTTTCGCTGCCCGCCCAGCCGGAAATGGTCAGGCTGGATCCGGAGCTGACGGTGCTGGCCAAGTGGGATTTCAACCCGCCGCAGGAAATGCTGAAGCGGCAATTGAAGTCCGACTTTGAAAGCCGCTGGAAGGCGCTGGAAAGTTTCGCGGACAAGAAGGACGAGGCCTCGGTGAAATTGTTATTGGAAATCGCGACCACGGATGCGCACCACGCGATCCGCGTGGAGGCGGTCGAAGCCCTGGCCAAAGCCGGCACGCCATCCGCGCGGGCGGCTTTGATTTCGCTGCTGGGCCAGGAGGACGAACGGGTGCGGCTGGCGGCGGTGCGGGGAGTGGCGGCTTTGTATCATCCGGAAGCGCTGGCGGCCCTGACCGGAATGTTGGAGAAGGAAAAAAATCCTATCATTGTTTCACGCATCGTTTCCAGCTTCGCGGCGTGGCCGCAGCAGGATGCGATGGCTTTTTTGAATCGCGGATCCTATCACGAAATGATCGCCAGCTCGGCGGTCAGCGCGTTGCGCGGGCAGAACCGCCGGGACGCGGTGCCGGCGCTCCTGACATGGTTGGGCGGGCCTGGCCGGGCGTTGCCGCAGCGGGAATTTGGTCAGGCTCTGGACAGCCTGGCGTTTCTGTCGCGGGATGCCGCGGAGTCCGGGGTCCAGCCTTTCCTGACAAATCTTCTGACCGACAACCGCGAGGTCGTCCGGTCGGCGGCGGCCCGCGCCTTGGGTCAGTTGCGCGACCCGAGATCCTTGGCGGCGCTGCGGAATGTGTCGGCAGTCAGGAATGATCCGGCGGCGGCGGCGGCGGGGGAAGCGATAGGAAAAATTGAGGCCGCCATGTCCGCTCCGGTGCAGACACAGGAGGCTTGGAAAAAAGTGCAGGATCTCACGCAAAAAACCGAGGAACTTGAGAAGAAACTGGAGAAACTGGAAAACCGCGGCAAAGCGGAAACGGAAATCAAAAAATAACCCATGTCCCTCAGAGAACGGATTCATCAACTCGGCCGGCAGGCCCTCGAAGCCAGCCGCGCCCTCGCCGTGCTGCCCACGGAAACCAAAAACCGTATCCTGAGCGCCATGGCGGATGCGCTGGAGGCGCGGGCCGAAATCATCCTCGCGGCCAATGCGCGCGACTTGGAGGCGGGACGCGAAAAAGGCCTGAGCGCGGCGATGCTGGACCGGCTGATGCTGGATTCGAAGCGGCTGGCGGCGATGGCTTCCGGTGTCAGGGAAGTCGTGGATTTGCCGGATCCGGTTGGTTATGAGTTGGACGCCTGGGAGCGGCCGAATGGCCTTCACATGCGGAAAGTGCGCGTGCCCATTGGAGTGATAGGCATCATTTACGAAAGCCGCCCCAACGTGACCAGCGATGCCGCGGTGCTGTGTTTCAAGAGCGGCAACGCCACCATCCTGCGCGGCGGCAGCGAGGCTTTCCATAGCAACACCGCCATCGCCGAGGCGTTGCAGGCGGGCGGGGAAGCGGCGGGATTGCCTCCGCACAGCATTCAGCTGGTGCCCTTCACGGATCGCGAAAGCGTGCAGCATCTCGCGGAGATGAACGAGTATCTGGACCTCATCATTCCGCGCGGTGGCAAGGGTTTGATCGAAACGGTGGTGCGTCTGGCGCGGATGCCGGTGATCAAACACTACGATGGGATTTGCCATGTGTATGTGGATGCGGCGGCGGATTTTGATATGGCGCTAAACATTCTGTTGGATGCGAAAACGAAAAAGCCCTCGGCCTGCAATGCGGCGGAGACCTTGTTAGTGCATGAGGCGGTCGCGGTGGATTTTTACCGGAAAGCCGTGCCGGTTCTGCTGGCGGCGGGCGTGAAGCTTTACGGCGATGCCGTGCTGACCGGTTTGTTTCCGGACACGACTTTTTCCGCGACGGAGGATAATTACCGGACGGAGTATCTGGATCTGGGCTTGTCCGTGAAAACGGTTAGTGGATTGGACGAAGCCATCGCGCATATCCGGAAATTCGGGTCGCGTCACAGTGAGGTGATCGTGACGGCGGACGCGGCGGCGGCGGCGCGGTTTTTGAATGAGATCGACAGCGCGGTTTTGTTATGGAATGCCAGCACCCGGTTTAATGATGGCGGGGAATTTGGTTTCGGGTGCGAGATTGGGATCAGCACGGACAAGCTGCACGCGCGGGGGCCGATGGGGTTGCCGGAGTTGACGAGTTATAAGTATTTGGTGGTGGGGAATGGGCAGGTGCGGGGGTAGGTGGGAAGGGACAAAAAGGACAAAAGGGACAAAAGGGACGGGCGTGGCCTCCGGGGGCGGACGTTGTGGGGGAGCGCCCGGCGAACGGGCGTGGGCGGGAAACGAGCCTGTGACCGAACCCGAGCCTGTGCCTGAGCCTGAGCCTAACTCTGCGCTCCTGCGCGACTGGAGGTGGTGCGTCCGCTGGGGGTGGGGTATTACCTGGCGTCTTTTGCTTTGGCCCAGGTGTCTTTCAGGGTGACGGTGCGGTTGAGCACGGGCTTGCCGGGTTGGCTGTGTTTGCTGTCGAGGCAGAAGTAGCCGAGGCGTTCGAATTGGAAGGTGCCGGGGGCGGTGAGGGCGGCGGGTTCGACGCGGGACTCGGTTAGGATTTCGAGGGAGTCGGGGTTCAGGGTGTCGATCCAGTCGGTGCCTTCCGGGACGTCGTTGGGGTCGGGGACGGTTAGGAGGCGGTCGTAGAGGCGGACCTCGGCGGGGACGGCGTGGGCGGTGCTGAGCCAGTGGATGATGGCGATGCCTTTTTTCGGTTTGCTGTGGCGGCTGTCGGGATCGTAGGGGCCGCGGAGTTCGATCACGCGGCCGGATTCGTCCTTGATGACTTCCTCACAAGTCACGTTGCAGGCGTGGCGCAGGCGGGCGGTGCGGCCGGGGGCGAGGCGGAAGTAGCCGGGGGTGGGCTCCTCCATGAAGTCGTCCTGCTCGATATAGAGTTCGCCGGTGAAGGGCAGGGTGCGGCTGCCGGCGGTGGGGTCGGCGGGATTGTTGGCGGCTTCGAGGGATTCCACCTGGCCGGCGGGCCAGTTGGTGATGGTGAATTTGAGAGGGCGCAGGACACCGAGGAAGCGCGGCGCGGTTTTGTTAAGGTCCTCGCGCACGGCGGCCTCGAGGATGCCCATGTCGGTGACGCTGTTGTATTTGGTCACGCCGATGCCGTGGCAGAAACTGCGGATGCCGGAGGGGCTGTAGCCGCGGCGGCGCAACCCGGAGATGGTGGGCATGCGGGGGTCGTCCCAGCCGTCCACGAGATCTTTTTCGACGAGTTCCAGGAGCTTCCGTTTGCTCATGACCGTGTAGGTCAGGTTGAGGCGGGAGAACTCGATTTGGCGGGGATGGCAGGGGGCGCTGACGTTTTCTATGAGCCAGTCGTAAAGCGGGCGGTGGGCTTCAAATTCCAGCGTGCAGATGCTGTGGGTGATGCCTTCCAGCGCATCGGAAAATCCGTGCGCCATGTCGTAGGTCGGGTAGATGCACCACGTGTCGCCGGTGCGGTCGTGGGGGACTTTCTTGATGCGGTAAATGACGGGGTCGCGCAAATTCATGTTGGGCGACGCCATATCGATTTTGGCGCGGAGGGTGCGGGAGCCGTCCGGAAATTCGCCGGCGCGCATGCGGGCGAAGAGGTCGCGGTTTTCCTCCGGGGTGCGGGTGCGGTAGGGGCTGTCCGAGCCGGGTTCTGTCAGGGTGCCGCGGCGGGCGCGGACTTCCTCCACGGGGAGATCGCAGACGTAGGCCAGGCCTTTGTCTATCAACTCCAGGGCGAAACCGTGGATTTTTTCAAAGTAGTCGCTGGCGTGGAAGAGGTGCGTGCCCCAGTCGAAACCGAGCCAACGCACGTCCTCCTGGATGCTTTCCACATATTCCACGTCCTCCTTGGCGGGATTGGTGTCGTCAAAACGGAGGTGGCAACGCGAACCGGTGCCGGGGTGTTCCTGGGG
>JAQGPD010000523.1 GCA_028293305.1 Verrucomicrobiales bacterium
ACGCCCCACGCCGGTGGTGCCGCCGGCTATGAGGACTTTTTTTCCGACAAGGGAAACAGGGGGGGCGGGCACGGGGGTGGGAGCAGGAGGGCAGGACATGATTTTAACTGAAAAATGTTATTGGGGCAATGACGGGAGGTCAAATGCCCATAGTCCCATGCTTGCATCATGCCAACACCGCTTCAGGCCTGGGGATGCGGGATTCCGGCTTCCCAATGCGGTGGCCTCCGACGCAGTTCGCGAGTCCCAGCGCGGAATCGTGGGCATTTTGCAGCAACCGGGACTGCAATGGACTAGGGGCCTGTTTCGATTCGAAATCGTCCGCCCCCCCGCTGAAAACCTCCGGAAATCCGCATCGGCGCGTATTCGACAGCGCTTTGGGATGTCCGGGCATCATTCATGCAAAGGGCAGGGGCACGCCCCTAACCCCGATGCCTCCCATGAAACCTGAATTGATACACTCCCTCTATGTGAATGAACTGAAGGATCTCTACAGTGCTGAAAAGCAAATGGAGCAGGTGCTGCCCCGGATGGCCCGGGCCGCCGCGTCGCAGGATCTCAAAGCTTCATTTGAAACCCACCTGCTGGAAACCCGCGATCATGTTGCCAGGCTGGAGCACGTTTTCTCACTGGCCGAGGCGGAGCCGGAGGGCACCACCAGCCGTGGAATGGAAACTCTCATCAATGAAGCCGCTTCGGTGATGGAACACGAATCCAATCCGGAACTCCGGGACGCCGCGCTGCTTGCCGTGGCGCAGAAAGCGGAGCATTATGAAATCGCCGGATACGGATGTGTCAGGACATATGCGGAGTTGCTCGGCCTAACGGAAGCGGCCCGCTATCTCCAAGCGACCCTCAACGAGGAAAAACAAACGGATCTCAAATTGGCCGACTTGGCGGAATATCTCTTCCACGACGCGGTCGCCGCGTGACGGGAACGGCCGGGCCAGTTTAAGTTCCGGGCTTGCCGGATCAGGTTAGGTCGCCCAGCCATTTTGTCAGCAGTCCCAAGTCCACGGGCTTCACCAGATACTGATCAAAGCCCGCCTGCCTGGCTTCGTGAAGATCGTCCTCACGTCCGTATCCACTCATGGCGACGAGAAGCGTGGTCTGCAAACCTGGCATTTTCCGCAATCTGCGGGCGACTTCAAAACCATTCATTCCCGGCAGTCCAATATCCAGGAGCACGACTTCCGGTTTGAAAACCTCCGCCTCCGCGACCGCATCCGGGCCTGTGAAGGCGGTCCGCGTCTCATGACCACGGCGTTTTTGCAGGACGGCCAGACTGCGTGCGGAGTCGGTGTTGTCGTCCACTATCAGGATCCGGCGGGGTCTCTCCCGACCCGTCCTGGGCGTCGCCGGAGGGACCGGCTCCGCCTTCGGAGCTTCTGTCAGGATGGGAAGGGAAACCACGAATTCGCATCCAAGGCCAGGCCCTTCGCTGCGCGCCTCGACGCTGCCGCCGTGTAGTTTCACCAGACGCTGGACCAGGGTAAGTCCGATTCCCAGGCCGCCATGCGAGCGGTCGAGTGACCGGCTGGCCTGGACAAAAAGATCGAAGATGTGAGGGAGCAATTCCGGCGAGATGCCCTGGCCATTGTCCTTCACCCGCACCACCACCGTGGGAGCCACCCCATCCGCGGCGGGGCCGGCCTCGGCGATGACCTCGATCCGGGTTCCCTCGCCGCTGTATTTGCAGGCATTGGATAGCAGATTTCCAAAAACCTGCTCCAGCCGCGTGGCGTCGGCATCCACCCAGACGGGGTTTTCAGGAAGTGTCAGATTGAACTGCTGGCGGTGCGCCGTGCAGGAGGAGCGGACCATGCTGGCGGCGGCGGTCAGGATGGCCTCCAAAGCGACGGGATGCCGCCGGAGTTCGATTTTTCCCTCCGTGATGCGCGAGACATCCAGCAGGTCATCGATCATGCGGGTCATGTTTTCAATTTGCCGTGCCAGGATGCTTTGAGCCTGAACGCGCTCCACGGGGGTGGCGTCGTCCGCCTTGAGGATTTCCGCCGCGTTGCGCAAAGGCGCCAGCGGATTGCGGAGTTCATGCGCCAGCATTGCCAGGAATTCATCCTTGTTCCGGTCCGCGCGCGCCAGTTCCTCCGCGCGTTCCGCCAGGGCGGCTTCGGACTGTTTACGCTTGGTGACATCCCGAAGAAAGGCCGTGAACAAGGGCGGGTCACTTCCCGGAATGGGTATGATAGCCATCTCCGCAGGAAACTCCGTGCCATCCGCGCGCAGGGCAGGCAGCTCCATCTGTCGATTGATGGTGCGTCCCTGACCCGATCGCAGAAAGGATTTCAAACCTAGCACATGACGCTTCCGGAAACGCTCGGGAATGATGAGATCGCCCAGGGATTCTCCTATCACTTCGTCACGGCTATAACCGAAAATCCTTTCGGCCGCCGGGTTGAATTCCACGAAGGTTCCATTGTGGTCCATCGTGATGATGGCATCCAGGGCGGACTGGAGAATCGCATTTTTCCGGGCTTCGCTGGACTTCAATGCCTCCTCATTCCGCCGGCGTTCCGTGATGTCGGAAACGATGCCCAGCATGCGGGTCGGCTGTCCTTCCGCATTCAGATAGAGACTGCCATGTCCGGCGATCCAGTGAATGGTCCCATCCGGCCAGATCACTCTTGGAGCAAAGTGCCACTCCCGTCGCGTCTCCACGGCTCGATGGAATTCGCGTTCCACGTCTTCCCGGTCGTCCGGGTGGACGTGCTTTAAAAACTCACGGAACCCCCACTCGGCGACCGGTTCATCATAGCCAAAGACCTGATCATGGCGCAGGGAGCGGCGGGAGCGGTCCGTGACCAGATCGAGATCCCAATCCCCGATTTGCGCCGATTCCAGCGTGAAGCGGAGGCGGGCCTGGTTTTCCCTCAGCGCCTCCTCCGCCTCGCTGCGTCCGGTGATATCACGGATGACGCTGAGCAATCCTGACGGAATCCCGTCCACGGTCATCAGGCGGCTGACGGCGGATTCCACACGGATGACCTGACCATTTTTCTTGATATGGATCTGCTCGCCGCGCCAGTGCCCCGCTTTCAGCAAAGCCGCGCGGGCATCCTCCTCGTCCTCCGGATGCAGCCAATGGCTGTCATAAAGTTCTGTCAGGGGACGGCCCGGCGCGTCGTTGGCGGTCACTCCGTATTGCCGTTCCGCGGCGGCATTCAGATAGGTGACCCGCTCGTCCGCATCGACGGCGATCACCGCATCACTGACTTTGCCCAGAATTCCGCCGCGGAAACGATTGGACTCCGAGTCGGAGCTTTGAAGCGTGAAAACCTGTGGGCCGGCGCGTCCCTGCACGACCAGCGCATCCACCTCGCCCGCGCGGATGGCGCGGAAGGTGTCATCCATCTCGTCCAGCCGGGCGCGGAGTTGGTCGTTTTCATCCCGGAGGGTCTGCTCTTCCGGAGTCATGGCGGGGTTGGGGAGGAAGTGGATTCCGGCAAGGGGGTCGGCGTTGTCCCGGCAAGGCCAAGGATGACGTGCAGGCGGGTGGTCTGCGAGAGGTCCCCCACCATACGCCTCACCGGAAGCG
>JAQGPD010000551.1 GCA_028293305.1 Verrucomicrobiales bacterium
TGTGCGGACTACTCTGTGCGGACTACTCTGCGGACGACTCTAACGCCGCAGGACTTTTTCCAGACGCGTGCCCAGGGCGCGCTCGAGTTCCATGACGGCTTTGTAGTAGTCGGACCAGACCTCGTAGCGGTCCTCCTCGAACTTGGCGATCAAATCCTCGTTTTGATAGCGGGTCTTGAGGTTCTTGATAGGATCGATGGCGGTCTGCTCGATGCTTTTAGCGGAGTCGGAGCGGATGCGGGCGAGGTCGGCGTCGTAGGTTTTCAGTTCCTTGGAGGCGCTGCGGATGCGGTCGAGGGCGGTGCGGATTTCCACCGCGATGAGGCGGCGTTGTTCGTCGATCTGTTTGGTGTAGGCCTCGGTGGCGGTGCGGTGTTCGAGGTGGGCTTTGTTGATGCCGAACCAGTCGAAAAGAGGCAGGCTGATGCCGGCGCGGACGGACCACTCCTCGGTTTCCCCGGTGCGGCCGGTGGATTGGGCGGTGGCCCAGCCGGCGTCGAAGAAGGTGACAAAGGGAATCTTGGCGGCCTTGGCTCCCATGAGTTCGGCCTTGGCGACGGCGAGCCGGGACTTGAGATCGAGCAGGTCGGAGCGGTGGAGCTGCGCCATGCTGATCAGATAGTCCACGTCCAGGGCGTCGACCGGAACGATGCGGCGGGTGGGCTTGCCGATCACGCCGATGCGGTCGGGTTTGTCCAATCCGCAATAGACGGCCAGTTCCTCGCGGAGGCGGGCGATGTCGCTGCGGAATTCGCGTTGTTCACGGATGGCTTTGCCGACTTCCAGGCGGATGTCGGCGGCGAGGTCCGCCAGTTCCGGGAAATTGGCGGCTTCCACTTCCGCGCCGTATTTTTCCTGGAAGGAGCGGCGGGAGGAGGAGGAGCGGGAGACGCTTTCCGCCATGTTCAGGTCCTCATAAAGGGCGCGGACGGTGCGGATGAGCTTGTCCTCCTCTATCAGATAGTCGGATTCCGCACGCGCGGTTTCGGCGGCGGCGATTTCGATATTGGCGCGGCGCTCCCAGGGGTTGGGGACCCGGAAACGGACGAGGATGCTCAGTTGGTCGTCGCGGGAATAGTCGTCAGGGTGCCTGACAATTTCGCGGGAGCGCTCCACGATGCGGCGGTCCGTGTTTTGGGACCCGGCCTCGGCGGTGGGGAAGGTCACGCCTTGCTCGGTGTCGGACGTGTTCCGGCTGAAGGTCTCGCGGCTGTTGCGGCGTTCATAGACCGTGGTGTCGATGACATCTTTATAACGTCCCGGCGTGACACGGCGCTCGATGGTGCGGTAGCGGGTGGTGTTGAGACTGCCCGCATCCCGCTGGGTCTGGGAATCGCCGGCGCCGGGGTAAAAGGGAGCCGCGAGATTTCGCACGGATTGGGTTTGCGTGTAGCGCTCGTTGGCCCGGATGCGCTCGGTGGACGATTCCACGAAGGGTTCGGTCAGGCGCTCGTCGTGCTCCCAGGAATATCCGATCCGCAGTTCGGGATTTTCCCAATCACCGGCCCCTTTGACCTTGGCCCGGGCGATTAGGATTTCCGAGCGGCGGCGGGCGAGTTCCGGATTGTTGGCGATGGCCAGGCGGATGAGGTCGTCCTCCAAAAGCGGTCCAGTGCCGGGGACTTGGCGTTGGATCATTTCCTCCGGCGGCGCGGTGCGGCGGGGAGCTTCGGCGGCCATGGCCGGATCCGGAAAAAGGGTGGGATCCGCCTGCTGAGCCTCCGCGGCTGCGGCGGCGGCGGCCTTTTTGGATTTGAGGCGGAATTTCCCGATTCCAAAGCCCTTGGCAGGCGCGGCGGCCGGGGAGGGGGCGCTGTCCACCGGGGAAGCCGCCTGGCCTTTGGACTTGGCCTGCTGCCAGCCGGGACCCGACTGATTCCCGGCCACTGCGGCGAAGGGCAGCAGGGTCAATCCCAGCAAGGGAACGACGAGGCGGCAAACAGGAAAGGGTGACAATTTCGAAAAACAGGGCATGGCTCGGACGGAGGGACGGGGACGTTGGAACAAAGAATTAAACAGAAAGGCTTCAGCGGTCCATCGCAAAGCTGAGGGAAGCAGTCTGAAGCTGAGATGAAAATAAGGGAAAACCCGGGGGCATTAGCTGAGTTTTTGATTTTCCACCCATCGCACGGCATAGCGGACCAGTTCGTTCCCGCTTTTGAGCAGGAGCTTTTCTTTGATATTCGCCCGGTGGGCATCCACGGTTTTGATGGAGACTTTGAGTTCCTCCGAGATGGCGCGGGTGCCCTTGCCGTGTCCTATCATTTGAAAAATCTCGAATTGCCGGTCGCTCAGGGCCTCCACGGGATCGGTGGAGGCGGCGCGGCGGCCGGAGAAGATCTCCAGAATTTTCCCGGACATCGCCGGGCTGACGTAGATTTCGCCTTCGAGGATTTTATAGATGGCCTCCATCATTTTTTTGCCCCCCTCCTGCTTCATGATATACCCCTGCCCGCCCGCGCGGAGGACGCGCTCCACATAGAGGCTTTCGTCATGCATGGAGTGCACCAGCAAGGCGGGCAGCTTGGTGCAGGCGCGGATGTCCTTGATGAGTTCCAGTCCGTTTTTGCCAGGAAGGGATATGTCTATAATCACGAGGTCCGGCATCAGCACATTCACGGCGGTGAGACCGGCGGCGGCATCACTGGCTTCGCCCACCACCATGAGTCCCGGTTCATGATTGATGAGCTGGGCCAGACCCTGACGCATCAGGGGATGGTCATCGACGATGAGAACGCGCTTTTTGGACATGGGGGAAAATGCGTGTGATGCCAGGGATTGCGGCAGTTGTCGAGTCTTTTAACGGTTCCCGGCCCGTGGAGGCAACAAATTCCAGCCGGCCAGGCGGATCTCTGAGCGTGATTTTGGAGGAATCTGTAAAAATCCGCCACTTTTCCGGTAAGCCGCTCCGGAAAAATACGCAGAACCAGCCAAGGGACCGCCCACCTCTCTATCACCTTACCAATTTCCCAAGTTTCCCAAGTTTCCCAATTTCCCAATTTCCAAATTTCCAAATTTCCAAATTTTCCCCCTCATGCGCCCCTCCCAGCTTTTCCGGTTTCCCGCGGTGGTCCTCCTCGCGCTTTGCTCCTTCCCGACCCTTTCCCACGCGGAGCTGATCGGGCACGATGGCTTTGATTATCGCGGATCCTCCATGAATGGTCAGGAAGGC
>JAQGPD010000005.1 GCA_028293305.1 Verrucomicrobiales bacterium
CCTGGGCCACGGTTTTGGCGGGGGTGACCTGGTGGCCGGCTTTCCTCAAAAGTTTGGTCAGGGCGTCGAGAGTCTCCTCATGGTCCTCCACCAATAACAAACGCATCGGCGGCTCCGGCAGGAGCGCGCGTTCGGCATCGGCGGCTTCCGCGGGGCCGGCGGCGGGGCCTGCGAAGGGAAGGCGGGAGGCGCATTCCATGATGAAGGTGGCGCCTTGGCCGGGACCTGCGCTTTGCGCCCGGAGCGTGCCGTGATGCAGCGCGACGAGGGAGCGGGCAATGGCGAGCCCGAGTCCGAGCCCGCCAGGGGAATGGCCCCCGAGGCGGCTTTCCTGTTCGAAGGGATTGAAAATACTATCCAATAATTCCGGGGTGATGCCCATGCCGGTGTCCTCGATTTCCAGCCGCAGTCCGGCCGGGGAATCCGGCGTGGCGGGCACGTCCATGGTGCGCACCATCACGCGGCCGCCGGGCGGGGTGAACTTCACGGCGTTGCGCAGCAGATTCCAGAAAATCTGTTGGAGTCTCGCGGGGTCGCCTGACAGATGGTGCCGGGTGGCGCGCAGGTCGGATTCGATAACAGTGGCTTTTTCCACCGCCTCCGGGCGCACCATTTCAATGACCAGTCCCAGTAAATGGTGGCAGTCGCAGGGCTCTGTTTTCAGGATGAGCTTGCCGGTGGAGACGCGGGTGAGGTCCAGCAAATCATCGATCAGGCGGGCCTCGAGGGAGACGTTGCGCTCGATCATTTTGAGTTGTTCGCGGACCACCGCAGGGAGGGTGGGATCCTCGCTGAGCGCGGAGGAGACCAGCAGCACGGGGTTCAGCGGATTGCGCAGCTCGTGGGATAAAGTGGCTAGAAACCGGTCCTTCGCGCGCGAGGCGGACTCGGCGGCCTCCTTGGCGTCGCGCAGGATTTTTTCGGCTTGCTTGCTTTCCGTGATGTCGCGTGAGACCGAAACGAGGCCGGTGGCGCGCTCCGAGCCCGGCGGGCCGAGGATGGGGGCGATCATCACGTCCCACCATTTCACGGTTCCCTTGGCCGTGGGGCACATGGCCTGGAAGCGCGCGGTGCGTCCGGAGAGCGCGTCGGCGATGGCGGCTTCCACCATGGGTTGGTCCTCGGGCCGCCAGAGCTCGCACCATGGTTTCTGGACGAGCGGGCCGAAGTCGTCGATTTCCATGAGGCATTTCCCCGCGGTGTTCATGAATTGCAGGCGGGCGTCCGCATCCAGGACCTTGATGCAGTCCGGGCTGCTTTCCATGACCGCGTGGCGGAATTGCTCGGTTTTGCGCATGGCCTCGGCGGCGGCATGGCGTTTGGTGACGTCCGTGAAGAGCACGCCGACGCGGTTCAGATGCGGCTTTTCGACGGGAAAGGCGTAAACTTCAAACCATCTGGCCAGCGCGGTGGCGACGTGCTCGTAGCGTGCGGGCTTTCCGGTCCTGACGATTTCACCGTAAAAGTCGACCCAGTGCTGCTCATGGGCAGGAGCGATTTCGCGGATGGTGCGTCCCACGGCGTCCGTGATTCCTGTTTGGACGACGAAGGCCGGATTGATTTCCAAATACCGGTAGTCGCATGCCTTGCCGTTTTGATCAAATAGCATCTCGATCACACAAAACCCCTCCTCCATGGAATTGAAAAGCGTGCGGTAGCGGTGCTCGCTCAGTTCGAGGGCTTTTTCATTCCGATGGCGGTCCGTGATATCGCGGAACGTCCACATCCAGGGCTGATGGCCGTCGCCTGTTTTCACTTCGGACCCGCAGCGTTCATAGCGGCGGCCGTCCTTCAGTTTGATCTCCTCCCGCACTTTGCGTTCCGGGTTGCGATAGGAATGCACCACACCCGCCAGGAAAGCCGTGGGATCCATGGTCTGCGCCGCCGCCCACTGCAGCGCGGCCTCGTCGGATTTCGAGGCGATGATGTGTTCCGGGAAGTTCCAGATATCCAAAAACAATTGGTTATAAAAAATCATTTTTCCCTCCGGGGAGACGATGAGGACGCCGTCAAAGGTGCTGTCAATCAGCGCTTCCAGCAACTGCGTGCGCCGGTGGACATCCGCTTCCCCCGCCTGGTTGGCAGGGGCGTTCAAAGCAGCACCGGGGGGCGCAGGATCTGGACTCAGGAAATGCACGCGCGGATTTCTGCCATGGAAACCGCGCCGCTGCCAGGCGGATTTTCATTCTTCCGCCGGATGACTTGTTGAAAATCAAGGGATGCGCCCGGGATCAACCGTCGTCGTCGTCGTCATTCACTTTGGCATCCCAGTCCACGGAATCGGGATGGTTGGTGAAAATTCCGTAAATCGTGCCCGTCATGCTTTTGCTTTCGTGTGTGTGGAACTCATCAATGGTGGTGAAGCCATTGGAATTTTCCTTCCCGAAGCGGAGGACGAGGTAAAACGTCTGACCTTTGATCTTGGTGGTGAACTCGGTGGAAACTTCTGGAATATACACATAGTCCGCGTCCGCGTCATCCATCTGCTTTTCGTTTTCCTTATTCTTTTTATCCTTCTTTTTATCCTCTTTTGTATTGGTGGAACTCAACAGTTGGAAAGTGAAGGGAAGGGTTTCGATAACACTTGGAACCGAGAAATTCAATTTCACATTCAGCAACACCCCAAGGGCATTCGTGCCGACATAGGTGGTGCCGTTGTAATAAGTCAGGGTGCCCAGTTCAAAGGCCTCGTCCGGAGAGATTTCCGAGAAGGTGGTGCCGGAGAAGGAAAGGGAATTCGGCTTGTCGAAGCCCAGCAGCAAAGCCGGTCCGCCCCAGGTGAAAAGCGTTCCCGTGAGGCCACCCAACAGGTTGGTGACCAAGCCGGGATCGCCCACGGGATTCGTGAACAAACCCGAGCTGGAACCCGAGAAAAAGATCGTCTCGTAATCCGCCGTGGCGATGGCGCTCTGCTCATACCGGTCCGGATCCAGCGGCGCGCTGTAAGCCCGCACCTGGGTGAGCAGGGAAGGGGGGATGGACAGCGGGGCGCCATTCCAGCGCTGCCAGGCTCCGCCGGCGATGGAATAGTAGGTTTCCGCGGTGTTGGCGGTATTGCGGTCCACAAGACCTACCTTGAGATCGGGTTTGAAAGCGGATATGCTATACAGCGCGCCGGGTTTTGAGAAATCGGGCGACTTCAATACCGTGATCCCTTCATAGGCGGCGGGTGCGGCCACGCCGGGGGGTTGCGAGATCACGTGCTGGCGCGGCGCGGGAGTGCCGGCGGTCTGGTCATTGTAGCTCCAAATCCATTTGTCGGCCGTATTCAATGCCATCACCACTTTGCGGGTTTCCTCCACATTCTGCACCACCGCGTCCATTTTGAATTCACGGAATCCGGTGCCGGTCTTGGCGATCACGAAACTTTTGATCGAATTGTCCCACACCGCGCGGGAAGATCCCGTGCCTGAGGCGGCGACTCCCTGGAGACGCTTGTCGACCATGCTGCCCCGCAGCCCGGCCATGGTGGACTGCTGGCTGCTGGCCATGGTTGTTTTCAGCTTCGCCAGAATCGTCTCTCCGCTGGTCGCGGTGCTCAGGTCGCCACCGCTCATCGCATAGGTTTTCACCGCGCGGTTCAGCGCGGCGACGTCCTGACTCAATTTCACGTCCTTCACCGATGTCGTCGCCGTTCCCAAGCCGACATAACCCAGAGCGCCCACCGTCGAAATCGCTCCCAGAATCAACAGCATCTCCAGAAGTCCGAATCCACGCCGGCGGACTCGATTTTTGAAAATATGGGGGGATAATTTCAAATATCTCATGAATATTATAAATACTATAGATTTTTTTCAAATTACCGCAACTTGTTTTATTTCAACGTATCAGGACTTTCTCACATTCCCTCCGCCGGCACGGGCTACCTTCACAGCATGAAGGAATCAGCATCCCCCGGGCCGACCCGCGGACACCAGCGGCCGCGCCTCATGGATCCTAACTATTTCCGGGGACGTCGGGAGTAGGGTGCGTGGTCCGGATATTTTTTGGATCGACTCCAACAAGCTTGAATTGCACCGGGTTCCAGGACAGGAATGGCGTCATGTTATTTTCTCCCCAAGGAGCGGCTGCCGTGATTGCCCAGACCCCTGGTCCGCTATCCAATGGAGGCGCCACTATCGGCTTTTTGCTCATGTTGCTGGCCACCGCGAAAACGGTGTCCCTTCTGTTCAGGCCCGGAGTCAGCCGGCTGTGCATCTGGTCGTTGCTGGTATTTTGCCTGAACTGGCTTTTTACGGGGATGGTGAGGGTGGTGCTGGGCAACATGGATCACGTGCCGGCCTGGTTGTTTCCGGTGTCGGTGCTGGTCATTGTGATTTATCTGATAGCGGTGGTATTGGGCATATCCGGGCTGGTGGTCTGGAGTCATGGGAATGGCCGCTATGTGCAGGGAAAGCGGCAGGCGATAACGGCTATTGCGGTATCCACCCTGTTCATCGTGGTGCAGGTCAGGGAGCTGGCCGCCTTGGGGCCCCAGGCCTTGGCGGCCTTGGCCGGCGTGTCGGGTTCCCCCGCGCCGGGCGGGCGGTTTTTGAATCTGCAGGACTACCCGGAACACAACTTCGCCTTTGCCAAGCCCGACTCCCCCTGGCTTGCCGGCCCTGCGGACAAGGCACCCAAAGGCAGCACGCTTTTCCACGTGCGCGCCGGAGTGCCAGGCTACCTGGCGGCGATCGTGGAGCCAAATCCCGATGGCTTGGACGCGGACCGGGTGGGGAAAATCCTCATCGCCCATATGAAAACCGTGGCCAGGACCAGCGAGGAACTGCCGCCGAGCACCACCACGGTCCGTGGCCTGACGTTCCACCGTTTTCCCGCCAAGTGCAATGGGGTCGCGAACGTGTTCATGGACATATACTATGAATACTGGGTGG
>JAQGPD010000020.1 GCA_028293305.1 Verrucomicrobiales bacterium
CCGGACCAGCCCATCGTCACTTTCACGGGCACTCCCACCAGCGGCACTTATCTGATAGCGAACACCCAGGCCGCCGCCGCCCTGACGGTGGAAAACGTGACCTTCGATGGCGCGAATGCCGCGGATTTTTCCATCGTCACGCCCCTGCCCCTGGTCGTCCCCGCAGGCAGTTCCGCCCCCCTCGAAGTCCGGTTCAATCCGTCAGGCCCCAACGGCATCAAGACCGCCAATATGACGGTGGTCAGCAACGATCCGCAACAACCCTCCTACCCGCCGATCGTGGTGCGCGCCCGCCGCAGTGTGGGGGTGTTTTTTGCCGCGCACTATAAGCTGGACGATACTTCCGGCACCGCCGCGCTCAACTCCGCCGTCACCGGATCCGCCACGTTCGAGGTCCGCGATCCCCTTGCCTTCAGCCGCGAAAGTCTCATCGGCGGCACGGGAACGTCCATCGGATTCCTCCCCGCCCAGACCGGCACCACGGGGAACTATTTTGTCTCCACCATCACCCACACGCCGACCTACAGCGTGTCCATGTGGATCAAACCGGAGGACACCGGTGCCATCCGCACGCTGTTCCAACGCGACCCGGATTTTGTCAGCCCGGTCGATGGCATCTACGGCCTGCTGCTGAATCCCGACGGTGCATTGACCTACCGCGTCGCCGACGCGGACGTGGTTCCTGGCAATATTTCCATTCCCAATGGCGAGATCCATCACGTGGTCCTGACACATCTTGATACGGATGGTTTCGGCAACACCACCGCCAACCGCATCCGCCTTTATGTGGATGGCCAACTGGCCGGCCAAGCCATAGCGGAGGATGCAAAAGGCTTCCTGGACTACCCCTTCAGCCCCACGGCGAGCGGCCTGCATTTCGGCTCCCGCACCACGGCCGGAAATGGTTATCAGGGCGACATGGATGACGTCCAGGTCTTCTCCGCCGAACTCAGTCCCGAGCAGGTCTGGGACCTCTACCGCCACCCCGGCCTCATCGGCCCTAACGCCGCCACCCTGTCCACCACTGCCGTCACCTACACCCCTCCCGGCGGTCCCGGAGGAGCCACCGGCCTGGTGAATCTGACCTGGCGCTCGAATCCCTCCATCCAATATTCCATCATCTCCTCCACGGACCTGACTAACTGGACCGCCCCCGGCGTCATCACCGCCTTCGGCACCCCGGACTCGGATACCACCAGCCTTTCCGTCCCTGCCAACGGCCCCTTGCGCTACTACCGCATCACCGCGCCCTGACAAATTTTCCGCCACGCGGAATCATCACCGCTTTGACCTGTCAAAGCCGTGGACTGCTTTGACTTGTCAAAGCTTTCCCCGGCGAAGCTTGCTGAGCCGAATCCCCAGCGGCGCGCCCGCATGCCTGTATGCTAACACGTAACTCCGCGCCGATCCTATGAACACTCATAGGCCCCTAAGGACAAAAGGGACGAAAGGGACGTAAATGCCTATTTTCCCCACCCCGCCGCCCGCCCCCACGCCCCCACTACCTCCCCACCGGCACCGGAGCCATTACCACCACACTCCCCGCGTGGGCAAACTTCAGCACCTCCGCCGCCCCCGCCAGCTCCCCATCCACTTCAAAGGCCACCGGCTCCGCCGCCGTGACTTTGAGACCCGGTGTTTGGAAATAATGCACCCCGCGTGCCGGGGCATACCGACCGCTCAGCATCGCCCGGCCCACGGCGTAAAATTCCCGCCAGCCGTGCCGCGGCATCACCACCACATCCAACAATCCATCCCCCGCGACGGCATTCGGAAACATGGGAAAAGGCCCTCCGTAATTCCGCCCATTCCCCACCAGCACCTGCGTGCCCGTCACCACTTCACCGCCTTCCGCCTCCACTTTCAGCTCGATCCCCCGCCCCCCCAGCAGCCGCCATCCTGACATCAGATAACTGACCGGCCCATACTTCTTTTTCGCTTCCCACGTCGTCGCCTGGATAATGGCCGCGTCCATGCCCACGCCCGCCAGCTGCACAAACCGCACGCCATTCAGCTCCCAAAGGTCCACGCGCCGCGGACGTCCGGACGTGATCGCCCGCCAGCACTCGTCCAACCGCGCCGCCGCCATCCCCAGCTCCGCCGCAAACACATTCATCGTCCCCGTCGGCAACACCCCCAACATGGTCCGATCCTCCGCACCGGCCCTCACAATCCCATTCACCACCTCGTTCACCGTCCCGTCCCCGCCCGCCGCCACGATCAAGGGCGCCCCCGCGCGCGCCATTTCCTCCGCCATCCGCCCCGCATCCCCGGCCCCCTGGGTTCCATGCAGTTCCACGCGACTGCTCAGCGACCGGATCGCCTCCAACCGCTTCCCCGCCCGCGCACTCCGCGCCCCGGGATTGATGATCACGGGAATCTTCGACGATCCATCGGATCCCGGCGGAAAAACTACAGGCAAAGCAGGCACCATTCCCCCACACTCAACCACCGTCCCGCGCGTTGCGACTGGAAATCACACGCTCTGACGTCGAATGCACCGAGTGTATAACAAGAAGTGAAATTTAATTGAACGATGCCCCGCTCCCCGTAACCCCGCCCGACCTTCGACGGTGCTGATGGCCTTGATCTGCAACGGCACTCCGAATTCCTGCTTTTTACCGAGGAAACCGCTAGTGCTCCGGTTTTGGCCTTGGAAACGCCGCGACGCGGTTTAAACAAACCATCCATAGCGATCCGCTTCGTCATTTTGCTCGATCGTTTTTGATTCTCCAAGCCCTCCGCCCCGCCCGCCCCCGCCCATGAAACCTTGGCTCCTCACCCTCCTCGTCATCGCGGGCTGCGCCGGCACCCTTTCCTGGCTCATCAAAAGCACGGTCATCCCCCGCTTCCTCGCCCATGCCAATGAGGAGCGCGTCGCCGATTGGTATGCCGCCATCACCGAGTGCCATGCGGAAACCGGCACCTGGCCGGACCCCGTTAACTCCGCCGAATTCGGCGAAAAAATCTACGTCATGCAGGGAGCCGACGGCCGCCGCATCGAGCGCGGCTACATGCACGCCCGCCCCGGCCACTACAGCAACGGCGTCCTCTATGACGCTTACGACCAACCCATGAAAGTCACCCGCAACGGCGAGTCCCTCCTCGTCGCCAGCGCCGGAGCCGACAAAATGTGGAGCACCCCCGACGACGTCACCTCCGACCAGGTCAAAGAACGCTACCAGCCCTCCACCGTCGCCAAAGCCCGAGCCGCCGCCGAAGACCGCGCCAAAAAGAAAAAATAAACCCCGCCAGCCTGCCAGCCCACCAACCAAACAGCCCCCGCCAGCCCCGCTCCACCAGCCGCCCCACGTCCTTTACGTCCCTTTTCGTCCTTTACGTCCTTTTTGTCCCTTTCGTCCTTTTTGTCCTTTTCGTCCCTTTAGTCCTTTCCCCGCCCGCCCCGCCGCCCCGCCCCCGCCCAAAAAAATGCAGACCTACCACGACCTGCTCCGCCTCGTCCTCCGAGAAGGAAAACCACGCACAGACCGCACCGGCACCGGCACCCTTTCCCTCTTCGGCGCCCAGGCCCGCTTCCGCCTCGCCGACGGATTCCCCCTCCTCACCACCAAAAAAATCCACCTCCCCTCCCTCGTCCACGAACTCCTCTGGTTCATCCGAGGCGACACCAACATCCGCTACCTTCAGGAAAACGGCGTCAAAATCTGGAACGAGTGGGCGGACGAAAACGGCGACCTCGGCCCCGTCTACGGCGCCCAATGGCGCGCCTGGCCCGGCCCCGACGGCACCGTCATCGACCAGCTCGCCGACACCATCCAGCAAATCAAAACCACCCCCGACAGCCGCCGCCACCTCATTTCCGCCTGGAACCCCGCCCAAATCCAAGGCATGGCCCTCCCCCCCTGCCACACCCTCTTTCAATTCTACGTCGACACCCAGGAAAACACCCTCTCCTGCCAACTCTACCAGCGCAGCGCCGACCTCTTCCTCGGCGTCCCCTTCAACATCGCCTCCTACGCCCTCCTCACCCACATGATCGCCCAGGTCACCAACCTGCGCCCCGGTGACTTCATCCACACCTTCGGCGACCTCCATCTCTATCAAAACCACCTCGACCAGGTCCACGAACAACTCTCCCGCCCCCACCGTCCCCTCCCCACCCTCCACCTGAACCCCGGAGTCACCTCCATCGACGACTTCAAATACAGCGACATCACCCTCACCGGCTACG
>JAQGPD010000029.1 GCA_028293305.1 Verrucomicrobiales bacterium
GCGCTTCAAGTCGTTGACGCACACTGCCTTTGACCTCCCCATGCGCGCCTTCGTCCAAGGCCGGCACGTTGGGCGGCGGGGGCGGCGGAGTGATGCCCAGCATGTTTTCCAAGACCCACTTTCCCCGCTTCACCGGAGAGGTCCGGGTGGGATCGCTGGTGACGGTCAGGACGCTGGCATGGGTCAGGATTCCGCGCCGTTGCAGCTTGGGATCAAGGTCGACCTTTCTGAATTGATCCCCGCTGATGCCGGTCACTCCGTAATAATTCGCCAGGCGTTCGTTCAGGAAGGTGTAGTCGGCGGAGAGGAACTCGAGAACGCTTTTATTTTCCTGCAGGATGTGATGGAACAGCTCCTCGGTTTCCCGGCGCATCGCTTTTCCGAGTTCCGGGCTGTATTGGGGGAACTTGTCCTTGTCCGGGGCCGCCACGCTGAGGGTCCGCAATTCCAGCCACTGGCCGCCGAAGTTCTCCGGCAAAGCGCGGGCTTTGGGATCCTTCAGCATCCGTTGGACTTGCGCGGAGAGGTTGGGCCTCAACTGTTTACGGAACGCCAGCGAAAGCAGTTCGTCATCCGGCGTGCTACTCCAGAGCCAATACGAAAGGCGGGACGCCAACGCGAAATCATCCACATCGACGATCAATCCCGGATTATCCGCCTCCGGCTGCCACTCGGTGCGGTAAATAAAATAAGGCGAAACCATCACGGCCTTCATGGCAACGCGGAGCGCCCCGGCGTGATTTTCACCCCGTTCGCGGATCATCTTGTAGATCCCCACCAACCGGTCGATTTCCGCGGGAATGGCGGCGCGCCGGAAGCAGCGGTTGGCGAATTGCTGGAGAATGGCCCGCGCCCCGGCTTCCGTTTCGCCGGCTTTCTCGCCGGGAGTGAAAATCCGGCGGGCGGTTTCGTTGAGGATCTGGGGTTCGACTTTGAACGGTCCTTCAACTTCCATCGACACCACCGTCAGGTTGCGGTCCCGTTTGTCAGGATCCGGCAGGTTGGCATCGTAGAAATCGTTCAGGAAACGGACGCCGATTTTCGTGAATCCCTTGGGAAATTTCATGCGGAATTCCACCGTCTGAGCCTTGTCAGGCTCCGCGGCGGTGACATCCGCCTTGGCCACGACATTTTCCGCCGCCAGCAGTTCGAGCTTTGCGGGTTCATCCCCGGCCTGGGCCGCCCAGATCTTCGCCCGGAGGACGTATTCTCCACCGATCACTGCGTTGAATTCCGTTCCGCACAGCCCGGCAAAGGCCAGCAGGCGGCTTTTTCCGTCATCCAAACCCTGGCCGGTCAATTCCTCGCCGGCAACCTCCGTTTTGGACGGCTCCGGCGGCGGCGGGGGAATGGCGGCATTCAGAACCCGGTCAGCGGCAATGAGATAGCGCTCCATCAAAATCGGCGGCAGCGCGAGCACATCCCCGATATTGTCAAAGCCGTAGCCCGTGTCGTCCTCGGGAAAATCGTCCGCCGGGCGGATATCGACCCCCAGCAAATCGCGCATGGTATTGTTATATTCCACCCGGTTCAGCCGCCGGATGGTCACCCGTCCCGGATCCGGTTTTGCGGGGTCGACCGGGTTCAGCAGATGATCCAGATATTTGGCTAGAAACTCGCGTTCCTGGGGCGTGGGCTGATCGGATTTCTTCGCGGGCGGCATGGTCCATTGGTCGATATGGAACATCACGCCCGCCCAAAGTTTGCGCTCCTTCAGGACGCCCGATTCGTCTTTGAAAGAGTCCAGATTCAGCTCGCCTTTATGCGCGCCGTCGCCGTGGCAGTCCCAGCAATATTTTTGCAGCACCGGCAGGACCTCCCTGGCAAAAGTGCCCGCCGCCGGAGCCTGAGCGTAGCCGTTCAGCGTCAGGACCAAGGAGGATAGGATTAGGCAAATGAACGGGGATTTTGTCATGGGGTTGGCCAAAAGGATACGCGTCGCCAAGGGCCGCTCTTACCTGCAATACTGACCGGAAGCACGGTTCCGGCCATCGCCGCGATCGCGTGCCGGGCATGGATTTTTTTGGTTTCCCATTGCACGCAGGCCCGCCGGGCGGCAGTTGCCCGGGACATGAGCAGCGCCTCCCGCCAATCCTTGTTGGACCTCCTCCGCCGGAAATCGGTGATGTATGGGGACTTCACTCTCGCCTCCGGACGGAAAAGTGATTTTTATTGCGACGCCCGCCTGACGACCCTTGATCCTCAAGGAGCGGTGTGGCTGGGAGAAGTGGGTTGGGAGCTGATCCGGGAAAAATCCTTGGCGCTCGGCGTCGCGCCCGTCGCCATCGGCGGACTCACCATGGGCGCCGATCCCGTCGCCCTGGCTATCGGAATCGGGTCCGTGCGGGACGGAGGATCCGGGCTGCAATGTTTTTCCATCCGCAAACAGGCCAAGGTCCACGGCCGCGGCAAACTGATTGAAGGAAACTTCCAACCCGGTGACACTGTGGTGGTTGTGGATGACACCATCACCACCGGCGGTTCGACCTTGGAAGCCATTGAAAAAATCCGTGCGGAGGGCGGCCAAGTAGCGTTCGCGCTCGTTCTTGTGGACCGGAGCGAAGGCGGATTGGAGGCGATAGAGGCCACCGGCGTGCCCGTGATTGCGATTTTCTCCAGAGCCGACATTGACGCGGACCGCGCGGCCAGCTAGGACTGGCACACCTGTTCTCTGTTTTTCTGATTTTGACCTGCCCCCGGGCGGTTCTCAAGGTAGAATCCAGCCGCAGTCCAGTCCGGGTTTTCCCCTCCCTTCCTCCTTTTCCAAAAACACGTTCCCCACACCCATCATGCCCGCCAAAGAATCTTCCAAAGCCGCTGCCGCCGCCGCCACCGCCGGCGAGGACCGCATCGCCGCCGCCCGTGCCAAAAATCTGGATATTGCCCTCCAGCAGATCCACAAGGACTTCGGCGACGGCTCCATCATGCGCCTCGGCGACAACCGGAAAATGGACATCGAGGTCATCCCCTCCGGCAACCTGCTCATCGACCGCGCCCTCGGCGCCGGCGGTTTCCCCCGCGGCCGCATCATGGAAGTGTTCGGCCCGGAATCCTCCGGTAAAACCACCCTCACCCTCACCGTCATCGCCCAAGCGCAAAAGCTCGGTGGCCTCGCCGCCTTCATCGACGTCGAGCATGCGCTGGATCCCCAATACGCCCGGAAACTGGGCGTGAATCTGGACGATTTGCTCGTGTCACAGCCCAGCTCCGGTGAGGAAGCCCTGCGCATCTGCGAAACCCTCGTCCGTTCCAATGCCTTGGACGTCATCGTCCTGGACTCCGTCGCCGCCCTCGTCACAAAGCAGGAACTGGACGGCGAAATCGGCGACTCCACCGTCGGTGCCCAGGCCCGCCTCATGAGTGCCGCCATGCGGAAACTCACCGCCCTCATTTCCAAGGCCCGCACCTGCTGTATCTTCACGAACCAGATCCGCGAAAAAATCGGCGTCATGTTCGGCAGCCCCGAAACCACCCCCGGCGGCCGGGCGCTGAAATTCTTCTCCAGCGTGCGCGTGGATATCCGCCGCATCGGCCAGATCAAAGGCAGCGACGGCACCGTGAATGGCAGCCGCACCAAGATCAAAGTCGTTAAGAATAAAGTCGCTCCACCATTTGGCGAAGCCGAGTTCGACATCATGTATGACGAAGGGATCTCCTCCGTCGGCAGCCTGCTGGACCTCGCCTTGGAGCAGGAAATCATTCAAAAGCGTGGTTCCTGGCTCAGCTACAAAGGCACCCAGGTCGCGCAGGGCCGGGACGCCGCCAAGGAAGTCCTCCGGAACGACGCCGCGCTTTACGCGGAAATCGAAGCCTTGGTCAAAGAAAAACTCGGCATCAAAGGTGGCGTGACCACGCCGCCGCCGGTCGCCGCGCCCATCGCCGACGAGGTGGCCTGATTTCTGTCAGGACACGGACGGTTATTTCCTCCAAGGCTGCCGTTTCCTCCAAGGCTGCCGTCCGCCCTCCGCTCCGGTTCCTCCAGTCACGATAAGTCTTTTAAAATCAACGCCGTCCTTGCCTTCCTCCAGGTGGCTCGGGCGGCGTTTTTGCATTTTGGTTGCAGCCTGAAAACGGGGCAGGCTGGAAGCCGAGGGAAAAAATTCGAGCCTACGATATCATTCTTTCCAACAGGGCCCCGCACCTGCTTGTCAGAGAAGGAAGGTGGAGCCGGTAAAAATCAGATTTTCCGTAACTGTCATGCCGGGTTGTAAACCGCTTCAAATGAAACCTGACTGACTTATGCACCTCACGCCAAATCAATGTTGCGCTTTTGCCGCCCGACGATAGTCTCGCCAGAACCTTTTCCCCCCAAAGCGAACCCATCCAGCGTCAACACCGCCCCGCCCGGTCTTTATTTTTCACGATGAATCCATCCGCCCGCTCCGCCACCGCCCGCCGCTCCTCCGCGGTCTGTCCGTTCCTTTCCCTTGCACCGTTGGCCTGCGCTCTGGCGTTGCCCGCACTGCTTCAGGCTCAAGCGCTTCCAAGCGCCACGCCTCCTCCCGCTCCCCTGCTTGATGCGCCGTCCCTGGCTCCGACCACGGGCCCCGTGGTGCGCTCCGTGGAAATCCGCTTCAAAGGCGAAGCCACCGTGGACCGGGAACGCATCCTTTCCAACATGCGGCTGAAAGCCGGCGAGGTTTACACCAGTGAAAAAGAAGCCGACGACATCCGCGCGCTTTACCGCACCGGCGATTTGCTGGACGTCCAATTCACCACCGTTGAAGTCGCCGGCGGCGTGAAAATCATCGTCACCGCCGAAGCCCGTGCCAGCCTGGGCGCGGTCGAATTCAGCGGAAACACCGTCTTTTCCTCCACCCGTCTCCGTCAGGAAGTCGAACTGAAAGTCGGCGGTTCCGTGGACGACACCAGCCTGGCCAAAGCCAAGGACGCCATCCTGGAAGTGTATAAAGCCAAAGGATTCCCCGACGTCACGGTGGACTACGCCGTGACCAAAGGCCCCACCGGCTTTTCCCAGGCCGTCTTCACCATCAACGAAGGTGGACGCGGCATCATCAAGGAAGTCATCTTCGAAGGCGCGACCTCTTTCTCCTCCGGCAAACTCAAAGCGGTGATCAAGAGCGACAACCGCAACTGGATCAAGTTCTGGGACCTGAAACGCCGCGTCGAGCGCACCAAGATCGAGGCCGACATCAAGGCCATTGAGGAATTCTATCAAAACGCCGGCTACC
>JAQGPD010000033.1 GCA_028293305.1 Verrucomicrobiales bacterium
AGGACCCGCTCACCCCTCCCCTCCGCCGGGCGCAGGTGGATGATTGAAAACCCCCGCCCGCCGCGTTGACACTGCTCCGCCGCGCGCACCACCTTACCCTCCGGCAAAAACAGACCGCCTTTGCCCGGCGGCCCCTTCCCGTCCCCACCTTCCAGAACCTCCCTCTTTCCCACTCCGCCTCCACCGGAACTCCCCGCCCCCCACCACCTCATGTCCCGGGAACTCCTCGTCCTCATCCTCGCCGCCGTCTGCTATCTCGGCGCGTTCGGCTATGCCGTGGTTTCGCTCCGGCATGGCACCTACCAACCCGGCCGCTGGACCCTCCTCATCCTGGGCATCGCCGCCCTTTTTCAGACCGTTTTCCTCAGTTGGCGCGGCCAGGCCATCGGCGGCTGCCCCATGACCACGCCTTTTGAACTGCTCACCTTCATCAGCTGGTCCATCGTCGTCCTCTACTTCATCATCGGCCCCGCCTACCGGCTTTCCCTCCTCGGCGTCTTCACCGCCCCCCTCGCCCTCCTTTTTCAAATCAGCGCCCTCCTCCGGCCCGAGGCCCTCGCGCCCCCCGTTCCCCGCCTCACCCACTCTTTCTGGGGAGAACTCCACGCCGCCCTCGCCCTCGTCTCCTACGGCGCCTTCGCCCTCGCCAGCGCCGCCGGCCTCATGTTCCTCCTCCAGGACCGCCAGCTGAAACAACACCGCATTTCCCCCGTTCTCCGACAACTCCCTCCCATTCATTATCTTACACGCGCCATCCGCGGCCTCCTCCTCACCGGCACCGGCCTGCTCACCATCGCCATCGTCAGCGCCTACCGCATGGAAAAATTGCCGCCTTCCTCCAAACTCACCATCGTCTGGATCGTCTGGGCCCTCTACGCCTCCCTCATCGCCTACGAATACTCCCGCGGCATGTCCGCCCGCCGCGCCGCCGCCACCGCCGCCTTCGGTTTCCTCATCCCCGTCATCAGCCTCTGGTTCATCGGCCGCCATTGATCCTCAACGCCTTTCCGCTTCCTCCAAAAGACCCACCCGCTACCCGCCCCCCGCATTCGCGTTTTAAATAACCACCACCCCCGGCTCCTTTCCCCATGCTTCTCTGCCTAGGCCTCAGCTACGCCCGCACCCCCGTCGAAATCCGGGAACGCGTCGCCGTGCCTGGCAAAGACCTCCCGGACGCCCTCAAATCCCTCACTGAACTCGAACACATCGACGAGGCCGTCATCATCTCCACCTGCAACCGCATGGAGATCTACGCCTCCACCCCCTCCCCCGCCGCCGCCGCCCCCCACATCGACGCCTGGCTCCGCCACCGCTTCGACCTCCCCCAGGACCTCGAATTCTTCCAACACCACCGCGAGGACACCGCCCGCCACCTCTTCGCCGTCGCCAGCGGCCTCGACTCCATGGTCCTCGGCGAGACCGAGATCTTCGGCCAAATCAAAGACGCCTACGCCGCCGCCCACACCGCCGGCACCACCGCCCGCGAGCTGAATAAACTCTTCCAGGAATCCTTCCGCGTCGGAAAAGCCGTCCGCAACAACACCAGCATCCAGCGCGGCTCCACCTCCGTCGGCTCCGTCGCCGTCGAACTCGCCGAAAAAATCTTCGGCGACCTCCGCGACTCCCACGTCATGCTCCTCGGCGCCGGGGACATGTCCCGCCGCTGCGCCCAAAGCCTCCAATCCCGCGGAGCCAAAGGCATCATCGTCTCCAACCGCAGCCACGACCGCGCCGTCGAACTCGCCACCGAAATGAACGGCCGCGCCATCGCCTTCGAGGAATGGCCCGCCCAAACCGCCCACGTGGACGTCATCATCTCCTCCACCGCCGCCCCCCACACCGTCATCCACCCCGAGCAGGTCCTCCCCGCCCTCCGCCGCCGCCGCGGGCGTCCCCTCTTCATCATCGACATCGCCGTCCCCCGCGACGTCGACCCCCGCGTCCACGACATCGAAGGCGTCTACCTCTACGACATCGACGCCCTCGAAGCCCTCGCCAGCGAAACCCGCCAACGCCGCGAAGCCGAAATCATCCGCTGCCGCGCCATCATCGAGGAAAACATCACCACCTCCCCCCTATTCCAACCCGCCCGCCCCCGCCCCCAACAAGCGACCCAACTCCCGATTTCCTGATTTCCTGATTTCCTGATTTCAGATTCAAGGTTTCAGGTTTCAGGTTTCAGATTCAAAATCTCAAATCTCAAATCTCAAATTCCATACCGCAGGTCGCCATTTCCAAATTTCTTAATTTCCTAATTTCTCAATTTCCAAATTTCCCCCTTTTCCCCCATGCTCCTAACCCTAGGCACCCGCGGCAGCGAACTCGCCCTCGCCCAAACCGTCCTCACCACCGCCGCCCTCAACGCCGCCCACCCCGACCTCACCGTCCGGCGCGAAATCATCAAAACATCCGGTGACCTCCGTCCCGACCTCAAACTCTCCGACTTCTCCAAAGGCGACTCCCCCATCCTGGACAAAGGCATTTTCACCAAAGAACTCGAAAACGCCCTCCGCGCCGGCACCATTCACACCGCCGTCCACAGCCTCAAAGACGTCCCCACCTTCCTCGATCCGGGCTTCAAAATCAGCGCCGTCCTCCCCCGCGCCCCCATCGAGGACATCCTCATCTCCAAAATCCCCGGCGGCCTCGACGCCCTCCCCCCCGGCAGCACCGTCGCCACCAGCAGCGTCCGCCGCGTCCGGCTCCTCAAACACCTCCGCCCCGACCTCAACACCGTCGAAATCCGCGGCAACGTCCCCACCCGCATCCGCAAAGTCGCCGAAGACCCCGCCATCGACGCCCTCATCCTCGCCCGCGCCGGACTCCACCGCCTCGGCCTCTACCACGAAACCCTGACAGACCACCCCGTCCCCCTCCACCTCACCATCCTCGACCCCGAGCGCTTCCTCCCCGCCGCCAGCCAAGGTGCCGTCGCCCTCGAAACCTGGCAGGAAACCCCGGAAATCGCCCAAATCCTCGCCGCCCTCAACCACGCCGACACCTTCGCCCGCATCACCGCCGAGCGCCACTTCCTCGAGCTCCTCCAAGCCGGCTGCCAAACCCCCGTCGGCATCCACACCTGGATCACCGGCGACCTCCTCCACCTCAAAGCCCTCGTCTTCCCCGACCACAACGACGCCCCCCCCCGCCAAGCCCAGGTCGCCGCCCCCCTCTCCGACCCCCTGGCCGCCGCCAAACTCCTCCACGACAGCCTCGCCTGACATTTTCCCACCAGCCCTCCCCCTATCAAAATCAGGCCGGCCAAATCACTGGATCACCACCAAAACACCAACTGGTTTACGCCAAAGGCGTTAAGGAATCCAGCCTGGGGTTGCCGTGAAAACGGCTGCCCCAAGTAGCAAACAAAACGAATCCTGAACCGCAACGCGGTTCCGGAAACGGATTCCACGCCGCCCCGGCCATCACACCGGGGATGCCAGATCCGCCAGATCCGCCAGATCCGCCTGAGCCACCCGGACCGCAGGCGGTTTTTGCACCGCGAATACCACCCAACCCCGCCGCCTCAACGCTGCACGGCCCGGATCCGGAAGAAATCCCTCGTGGCCAGGCTGCCCAGGGGCGTGGTCAGACGGTAAGTGACAACGGACCGACCTGTGGAACCGAGCATTGTTTCACCCAACAATTCAGCCGGGGCGGCCGTCCAGCTTCCGCCCACCAAGCTTGGCGAATGCTCAAACGTGAAATTCGTGTCATCCGCCGCCACATTGCGCTCGAAGGTGAAGGTCAAAAGCGGCGTCTGCACCACCGGCACGCCTAGCGGATAGTTAACCACAGCGGATTTCAGCAGCGCATCCGTGGAGGATACCCCCGGATTCCCTCCATGGAAATATTCCGCGAAGCTATTCAATCCGTCGCCATCCGTGTCCGCCGTGTCGCTGACCACGCCGTTGGCCGTCTTCCAGGCCGCATATCCGGGGCTGTCGCCGCCACCGGGTGTGCCTAACAAAGCCGCGCTCGGACGCCAGTTTCCGGATGCAGTGGGATCCGGATGCGTCGCGGGCAATTCCAGCACCAGACTGCGGCCCGCACCGTCGGCGTCCACCGGCCAAGGTGCCGTGTCGCTGTAAGTGAAATCCGTGATCACCGATCCATCGGCCGCCTTCAAAAGGATCCGTTCGCCGCTGTTCGAGAGGGCGCCGGAAAACTCCCCTGCGATCAAGGAATCGAGGCCATTGCCATACCGCTGACGGAAGGCCGCAAGATTTTCGACAAGGACCACGCGCCCCCCGGCAGGAATCAAGGTGGCGGAACCGGCCGTGTCCGGGAAAAGGAAATCAATCCCCTCCGCAAACCAGGCACCGCGCAGGTCCACCGGGGTGCTGCCCGTGTTTTGCAGCTCCAGCCATTGGAAATCCTGATCGCTGGTGAATCCGGCGGCGATTTCCGCGGGGCTGGCGTTGGAGGGATGATACATGATCTCGCTGACCACGAGGTTCGAAGCGACGGCTTTCTGCGTATCCACCAAAAACTCCTGATCATTCAAAGCACTCCAAGTGCCGTCGGCCATGCGCACGCGGGCTTGAAGCCGGGTGACGCCGACCGGCAAATTGATCTGACTGCCTCCGGTGGTCCGGGTGGCCGTCAGGCGGCAGTCAAAACTGATATCCGATGACCCGCCGGAATTCTGGTGGATCTCCACCGCCAGGGTGTTCGTGCCGCTGACCAACAAGTTCACCGGCAGATCCGCGAAGGGCACAAAACTCGCGCCGTCATCCCCGGCGGAGACCGACGCCAAAGTTTGATAGGTTACCGTGCCCGCCGGCATGTTGTCCCTGACAATTTCCGTCCCGTTCAGGTAAACGATGATGCCGTCATCCCGTTTCACATTCAGCGTCAATCCGGTGAGCCCCGCGAGGCTGCCGCCTGTGAAAGTGGTGACAAAATAAGTCGCAGGATATTTCGCGGCCGCATTCGGTCCGAAACCCACCAGCGGCAGGTTTTCGTCGCCATCGCCATAGCCCAAATGCCCTGCCTGCGGACCCTTCCAGCCGGTGGGGACAAATCCACTTTGCCGCCAGGCGGTGCCAGGATCGGTGCCATTGTCCAAATAGCGCCATTGCGTGCCGGAGGGACCATCGGTCACGAAGGTGACGGTGTTGGTGACACCGCCAATGTAGGTTTGCGCGGCGGGATTCAACGCTCCGCCTATCAATCGGGGATCGGTTCCGTTGACGGAATAATAAATGGTGGCGTTGCTCGAGGACAGGGTCACGGGAAGGGACGCGGAAATCAGGCCTCCGGTCTGGCTCATGACCGGCGCATCAATGGCTGGATAAAGTCCGGCAGTGCGCAACTGCGTCAGCAACTGCGGGCCCCGGCTATTGAACCAACTCAGGGTGGCATTGGCCGCGCCGCGCCAATCATTCGCGTTCAGCGGAGGATTCGCTCCCCGCTTGGAATCACCCCATCGCGCGGATTCCGCGATGATGGCGCTCTCCACGACGGAGGCCCGGGAGGACATGCGCGCCTGACTGCGGGTGGGGGTCAGAAGTCCATTCGGCGCGATCAGATGCCGGTGGGTGCGGTCGGCGAATTTGATGCGGTATTCCGCATTCGGCGCCAGGTCCTGGTGGGTGAATTGGGGATTGGCTTTGGGCAGCGTGTTCCAAGTGCCGCTGATGGCATCATTGAAAGGACCCACCCGGTCGAAGCCCGCGGAGCCGGCATTCAGGGAGTGCTCACCATCATGCTGGATCGAGAAAAAGCCCTTCCCTCCGCGGCGGTCGCGGATGGCGTAGAAGTTGTTAGGGCTTTCATTGCCCAGAAATTGCGATAGCGGCGCATCGGTATTCCCGGAATAGAAAATGATCAGCATATAATCGATCAGATTCTCCGCATCCAGCAGCACGGGATCGGCGGTGGGAGTCACCCCATCCGCAGCCAGTCCCATGAGTTTGAAATAGGCCTCGTTTTTCTGAGTCTGGGTATACGTCGCCGCACCGTAGGGCGAGACGGGCGAGCGGTCGGTATTGATGAAATGGGCGGCGCGGGACTTGTTCCACATGTCCGTCCAGGCATTCATGTCCCCGGCCGTGGGATTGGTGGTGTAGCCGGCGTTGGTGTCCACCTTCACCACATCATAGTCATCATCCGTGCCGCCTTTGTAGCTCGCGGCGAAGTCCGCCTCGGCCCGCTCCTGGATTTGATAGAGCCCCCAATATATCCCATTCAGATACATATGGACAAACCGGCCCCGCGTCGCGGGATGGTTCATGGCCAGCTGGGTGTCACGGCTCCACAGCTCGCGCAAGAAGGTGTTGGATCCATCCCCGCCGAAGGACCAGGAATAGTTCTGTGAGGTCTGGATGTCGAATTTATCAAACACCGTGGCGGCTTTGGGGTCGTCCTTGAAGATCGGATATTCCAATTTGCCGGCCCCATACTCGCCGCGGAAAAGAATGCGGAACGCATGTTTCGGATTTTCACTGCTGCGCGAAAATCCGCCCCGCACGCGCAGCCCGCAGTTTTCCTGGAAGCCCTGATCCACCGTCCCGGGATCGTTCAGCATTTCAATGCTGGCCTCCCGCTCCCACTCGAAACCGTCGCCCCCGGCATGGGTGTAAATGCCGGTGGTCGCATCCGCCAGACTGGCGACCGGCAAGGTCACACAAACGCTCGGGATGGCCATTAGCGCGGCCTTCACCTGGGGGATGCCACCGATGGCGGGGTTGGTGGAATTCACAATGTCAGGATCCATTCCGTAATCAAATTCCTGGCCGTTCCTGACATATTTTCCGATTTCCCCGGATGGATGCTGATCCGAAGGCCAGCCCGCCGCCGGCGGGGTCGAGGGCTGCTGCACCACGGCGTCCAAAAACAGATAGGTGTTGGTGTCCACGTTCGTCGAATCATAGTTCGTCTTGAAGGCCATGGCCCGGACGGCGCGCGTGGTGGAGACCGCCAGCGTCATCACCGGCGCCGTGGAGGCATTCGCCGGAGGCACGATGATTCCGTTGGTGGG
>JAQGPD010000049.1 GCA_028293305.1 Verrucomicrobiales bacterium
TGATTCCCTTCTTATTCAACGATTTTGCAAATTTCCGGGATGCCTCCGCGCGGCCTATTTCACCCTTTCCGGCAGGGCTTCGGCCACCGGCATTTCCCCCCGCAGCACCTGCCTGATCCGACCCGTCAGCCATAGATAGTGATCGGAGGGCAAACCTTCATACGTCGCGAACTGCAGCATCCCTCCCGTCTCCCCGGCTGCCGCGGGAGTCGCCCCCGGCACGCGGTCGGTGCATTTGAAAATAGCCGTGCCCTCGTCCACCTCATCAAACATAGCCACATATAACATATCGGCCCCGGCCTTGACCCGCGCCATGGCCTGCTCCCAGAAAAACTGACCCTTCAGCCGCGGAATGCCGTTCAGCGCGACCTCTTTTCCACGCGACCGCATCAGATTGTTCCAACTGAAGCCGGGAAAAATCACCGGCAAATAACTTTTCCCGCGCTCCCCGCACCACGCCGCGTCCGGAGCCTGCAATTCCGCGATTTGCCGCCGCGCATCATCCACCCGCCCATAACGCCCCACCGACCACGGACTGACAATATCCACATTTTTCTCCAACACTTCCAGCAACGGCCCGGCCTCCACCGCATCGCGCGTCCCGGTCCGCCAGCCAAACGGCACCCCCGCCATCACACACGCGCCCCCCTCTTCCTCCCGCAGGTATTTTAAAAGCGCCGCCGTCTCATCCAGGCTGTATCCGCGGTCGTCATTGAACCCTACACCCCACACCGCCACCACCGGTTTCCCGCCGTGCTTTTGATAAAACGGATCCTCCGTCACTTTCCGATCCCTCCGCAGCCGCCGCCAGTCGTCCTTCACCACTTGCGCGACTTCCCCCCCGCGCAGCCCGCTCAGGTCATACATCACCGCCCACGTCCGCTCCGTCCCCCGCGATGCCGCCCTGACATTTTCCATGACGGCATCCGTGAATTGCGTGTGCTTCCCGCCCCGGATGGAAACCCCGAACCGTTGCAAAAATATCCCATCAATTCCCGACTCCTTCATCCAGTCAAAATGCCGCCTCACCGTCGCCGCTTTCGCCGAGCTGAAAACCTCAGCCACCGCACCATCCGCCATCCGCAGCGGCGTTGGAAACCGCTCCTCCGCCGGAAATCCTGACAAATCCGGCCACAGATCGATGTGGCATTCCCCCGGCTTTCCAAACCCATAGTGGTGCCAGCCCACCCCGGCCCCATCGCCCTCCGCCGCGAACCAACCCTGATAGCCGCACATCACCGTGCCCTTCAGTGAATCCACCGCAGCCACAGCCCGCGGCGCAAAAAGGCCTATCACAAAAACCCATCCGCCCAACAGCGTGCATGTCCTGATCCAATTTGATATTCGCATGTCCCCATGACGCGGCGAATCCCCCGGATCATTCAAGCGTCCATTCAGCATCCCGGTGCCAGCCTCCGATCCAGCGGTCTGCACGGGCTCCAAACAGCAAACCGCCGGGCGGAGCCATGAATTTGATTCATATCCAACCTGAAAACAATAACGGGCATGATGGAAAGTAAGCTCATGGGCCTGGCATGCCCCCCGCTTAACCAATTTTCAGCCCGGAAGCCGATCACCCCGCCGGATGCCGTCCTCAAAGCAAACCGCATTTTCCTAACTTTATAACTTCCACCTCCGAATCTCCACCCTCCTTCAAAACCACCATGAACTTTTCCCACACCACCCCTGCCACCACCCCTGCCGTTCCCGCTCCCCTGCCCGGCCTCACCCGCCGCTCCCTCCTCACCCGCTCCGCCCTCGGCCTGCTCGCCGCCGGACTCCCCGCCAACTGGACCGGCGCCGCCTATGCCAGCGATGCCCCGGAGACCGCCGCCATCAAAATGGGCATCATCGCCCTGACAGATAATTCGCCATTTGTCATCGCCCACGAAAAAGGACTCTTCAAAAAATTCGGCATTCAATCATCAATCAGCAAGGAAGCCTCCTGGGCCGTCATCCGCGACAAATTGGTCACCGGCGAAAACCAGGCCACCCACATGCTTTTCGGCATGCCGATCGCCTCCTCCATGGGCCTCGCGGGTTCCGCGAAAAAAGAGATGGTGATCCCCTGGATGATCAACCGCAACGGTCAGGCGATCACCCTGGCTAACAAATTCAAGGGCAAGGTCGCCGCCGATCCGAAAGCGCTGAAACCTTTCACGGACGCCGCCAAAGCAGCCGGCGCACCGCTGACCTTCGCCATGACTTTCCCGCCCGGAACGCACGCCATGTGGATGCGTTATTACCTCGCGGCCGGCGGCATCCATCCTGACAAGGACGTGTCCCTCATCACCATTCCGCCCCCCCAGATGGTCGCTAACATGAAGGTCGGAAAGATGGACGGCTTTTGTGTGGGCGAGCCCTGGAATACACGCGCCATCGCGGACGAAATCGGTTATACCAGCCTGACCACCCAGGAGATTTGGAAGAACCATCCGGAAAAGGTCTGCGCCTTCACCAGGGAGTTCGCGGAGACCAATCCCAAAACCGTCAAAGCCATCCTCAAGGCCCTGCACGAAGCCAGCGTCTGGCTGGACGATCTCTCCCACCGCCAGGAGCAATGCGAAATTGTCAGCAAAGCCAGCTACGTGAACTGCCCGCCGGAAATCATCTATGACCGCCTCGTCGGCAATCTCGACTACGGCGACGGCCGGACGAAAAAGGACGATGATTACATGATCTTCAGTGGCCGGAACTGCAACTACCCGCAGCCGAAATTCGCCAAATGGTGGCTCAGCCAATTCCGCCGCTGGGGCATGGTGGAAGGCGCTCCCGACTACGAAGGCGTGGCCGCCAGCGTGATGATGCCTTCCCTCTACGAAGAGGCCATGAAGGAAATCGGCTATAAACACGGCGGTGCCGACAATACCAAGGAAACGCTTTTTGACGGCGCCGTCTTCGATCCCGCCAAGCCGGAGGCCTACGCCACCTCCTTCGCCGTGAACAATCTCAAAGGCTGACACCACCCGCCCTGTCCGTCCCCCGACCCATCCCGCCACCATGAACTCCACGCTCCA
>JAQGPD010000074.1 GCA_028293305.1 Verrucomicrobiales bacterium
CGCCCTGGGGCGCGGTGTCGCGGCCGTCGGTGATGGCGTGGACCATGATGTCGTCTACGCCGGCGGCTTTCGCGGCATCGCAAAGGGCGGTGAGGTGGTCCTGGTGGCTGTGAACGCCGCCGTCGGAGACGAGTCCGAGGAAGTGGAGGCGGCGGCCTTTGGCTTTGGCAAAGGCTTCCATGAGCACGGGATTGTGCTGGAGGGTGCCCTCGCGGATGGATTTATTGATTCGGGTAAGGTCCTGATAAACAACACGTCCCGCACCGAGGTTGAGGTGGCCGACCTCGCTGTTCCCCATTTGTCCGGCGGGCAGGCCGACGTCCTCGCCGCTGGCGCTGACGGTGCCGCGGGGGTAGGTGGCGTAGAGGTGGTCGTGGAAAGGGGTGCGGGCAAGAAGGGTGGCGTCGCCATTGGCCACGGCTTCGGCTTTTCCGCCGGGATTGATGCCCCAGCCGTCGCGGATGATAAGAACTACAGGTTTTTTAGCCATGGAGGGAGAAACCACGGCTGGCGGGGATTTCCATGGGGAAAATGGATGTTCTGTTTCCGGACAGGCGGGCAGCGGTCAGAAGTCAGCGGGCGGCGGCGGCGGGTGATTGGAACGGGTTTGTTTTTTGCCGCAGGTTATTAATAAGGCAGGTCACAAACACCGATGTCCTCATTTCCCGGGCCCGGAAAACCCGCTGGCATCCCATTCCCGATAGAACGGCGGGCGGCGGGGCGTTCCGTTCGGCTCGCGGCGGCTGCGGAAAGGCCCGTTTTTTCTGGCAGCGCCTCGCGTCCCGGCCTAATCTCCGGACCGGATTTCCCACCCTCACGCCCACGCTCTGAATTTTTCTCAACGCATTTCCATCCACGCATTTCCATCAACGCATGAAACCACGATCGTCGCTCCGAACGCTGCTCACCCTGGTGGCGGCCCTTTCCGCCCACAGTTCCGCCCTGGCCCTGGACTGGCTGCATCTGCCCGCCAAAGCCGGCACGTCCAATGGGAAAAAAATCGTCCTCGTTTCCGGCGACGAGGAATACCGGAGCGAGGAATCCTGCCCGATGCTGGCCAAGATCCTCAGCACTAAATTCGGCTACGACTGCACGGTCCTCTTCGCCATCAATCCGGACGGCGGCTACATCGATCCGAACTATCAAAAAAACATCCCCGGCACCGCCGCGCTGGATTCCGCGGATTTGTTGATCATCGGCACGCGCTTCCGGCAGCTCCCGGACGAGCAGTTGGCGCCGTTCGCCAAGTTTTTGAATGCGGGAAAACCGGTGATCGGATTCCGCACCGCCACCCACGCCTTCTCCGGCGGGGCGAAAACCGGCGACTTTCAGTGGGCGGAGTTCGGCCTGAAAATCCTTGGCGAAAAGTGGGTGAACCATCACGGAAACCACATGGTGGAAGGCACCCGCGGCATCGTGGAAACCGCCAATGCCAAAAACGAAATGCTCCGCGGCGTGGGTGAAATCTTCGTCCCCACGGATGTTTACGGCATTGCCAATCTGGACCCGAACGCCGCCACCATCCTCCTGCGCGGCCAGGTGACGGAATCCCTGGATCCCGCCTCCAAACCCGTCGCCGGTCCGAAAAACGAACCCATGATGCCCCTGGCCTGGGTCCGCGAATACACCGCCCCCAACGGCAGCACCAAAGGCAAGGCTTTCTGCACCACGATGGGTGCCTCCTCCGACTTCGAGGACGAGGACCTGCGCCGCCTCATCATCAATGCCAGTCTTTCCCTAACCGGCCAGCCCGTGCCGGAACACGCGGACGCCGCCTATGTGGACCCTTTCAAAGCCACACCATACAAGGGCATCAACGACAAGGACTTCTATAAAACACGCAATCTCAGTCCTGACCAATATACCCTGGGCCAAAGCCCCGTCACCGGCCAGCCTTCGGACCTGAAAAAAGCCGACGCCCCCGCGCCCGCACCGGCCAAGGATGCCGCCGCCCCGGTGATGAACAGCGCGCCGGAAAACGCCCCGCACGCCCGCATGCCCGTCCCCGGCACCGCCACCGCGCAACGCCCCCAAACCGTCGCCCCGCCCGCGGATGGCGAACGCATCGTGCTCATCGGCAACGGTCTCGCGGAGCGCGATCTTTATTACCATCGGTTCGAAACGGAGCTGCACCTCCGCTATCCTGACAAAAACCTCTTCTTCCGCAACATGGGCCGCCCGGGCGATACCCCCGCCTTCCGCCCCCACCCCGCCCGCAACACCCAATGGGCTTTTCCAGGCGCGGAACAATTCCATCCGGAACTCAAGGTCCATAACGGAAACGGCTTTTTCCCCATGCCGGACGAATGGCTCGCTTATCTGAAAGCCGACACCATCGTCGCCTTCTTCGGCTATAACGAATCCTTCGACGGCGCGGACCGCGTGACCAATTACCAGGCGGAGCTGGAAGCCTTCGTTTTGCACACGCTGAGCAAGGCCTACAACGGCACCGCCGCGCCGCGCCTCGTGCTGGTCTCCCCGGTCGCCTATCAAAACCTCAGCGCCACCGCCGACCTCCCCTCCGGCGAAAAGGAAAACGCCACCCTGGCTCTTTACACCGCCGCCATGGAAACGGTCGCCAGGAAACACGGCCTGACTTTCGTGAACCTTTTCAATGCCACAAAATCCCTCTATGCCGCCTCTCCGGAAATCCTGACAACCTCCGGATTCATCCCCTCGGACGCCGGCTATCTAAAACTCGCCCCGCTCCTGGCGGACGCGCTTTACGGCCCCGCCGCCTCCCGCTCGAAGGCGGACCCAGCCACGGTTTATGAAGCGGTGAAGGAAAAGGACTGGTTCTGGTCGAATGATTATAACATTCTCAACGGCGTCCACACCCACGGCCAACGCTACAATCCCTTCGGCCCCCAAAACTATCCTGACGAAGTCCAGAAAACCCGGGAAATGGCCGCGATCCGCGACAATTTGATCCACGCGGTGGCCACCGGAAAAACGACCTCCCTGGCCGTGGACGACTCCGCCACCCACGCCCTGCCGCCGGTTCCCACGAACTATCAATCCGGCAACAAAAACGCCAGCACGGAATATCTTTACGGCAAGGACGCGGAGAAAACCCTGACTGTTCCGGACGGCTACAGGGTGGAACTTTTCGCCTCGGAAAAAGAGTTCCCCAACCTCGCGAATCCCATGCAGCTTTCCTTCGATAACAAAGGACGCCTCTGGGTCGCGGTCATGCCCACCTACCCGGCCTACCGCCCCGGCGACGCGGTGCCGAACGACAAACTCCTGATCTATGAGGACACAAACGGCGACGGAAAAGCGGACAAGGAAACGGTCTTCGCCGACAAGCTGCACCTGCCTATCGGATTCGAGTTCGCGCCGGAAGGTGTCTACGTCTCCCAGGAGCCTAACCTGATGCTCCTGCGCGACACCAATGGCGATGACAAGGCGGATGTCCGCGAAATTGTGTTGGGCGGCTTCGACTCCCACGATACCCATCACGCCATCAGCGCCTACACCGCCGATCCCTCGGGGGCCTTCATTCTTTGTGAGGGCGTGTTCCTCCATAGCAATATCGAAACGGCCTATGGTCCGGTCCGCTGCGTGGACGGCGGCTTCCTCCGCTACAGCCCGCAACGCCACATGCTGGAGCGCACCGCGCAGCTCAGCATCCCGAATCCATGGGGCGTGGCTTTTGATGAATGGGGTCAGGATTTCTTCCTGCACACCTCCGGCACCAGCATGAACTGGATGCTGCCCGTTTCCGTGAAGCCGACCTTCGGCAGCAAAACGCCATCCACTCCCGACCTCATCCCGCAGGGCCAGGCCGTCCGTCCCACCACGGGATTGGAGGTCGTTTCCTCCCGCCATTTTCCTGACGAAGTCCAGGGCGACCTCATTCTTTGCAATGCCATCGGCTTCCTCGGCATCAAGCAACACTCCATCAAAGACGACGGCACCGGCTACAAAACCGCCTTCCGCCATAACCTGCTCCAGTCTTCCGACACGAACTTCCGCCCCGCCGATCTTGAGTTCGCGCCGGATGGATCCCTCTACGTGCTGGACTGGCATAACGTGCTCATCGGCCACATGCAGCACAACGCCCGCGACCCGCTCCGCGACCACGTCCACGGCCGCATATACCGCATTACTTACCCCGGCCGCCCGCTGGTGCAGCCCGCCAAAATCGACGGCGCCAAAATCGACGAATTGTTGGAAAATCTGAAGCTGCCCGAGTTCCGCACCCGCTACCGCACCCGCCGCGCGCTCCGGAATTTCCCCGCCGCGGAAGTCATCCCTGCCATCAATTTCTGGGCTGCCAGCCTGGATAAAAAGGACCCGCGCTATCAACATCATTTATTGGAAGCGCTCTGGGCCACCTGGGGTCTGAACCAGACGGACGATACCCTCCTGCGCCAGGCCCTGGAGTCGCCTGACTTCCACGTCCGCGCCGCCGGAGTCCGCGTGATCCGTTATAACTATCACCGCATTCCCGACCACGCCGCTCTCCTGGAAAAAGCCGCCAACGACCCCGAAGGCCGCGTGCGCCTGGAAGCCATCGTCGCCGCCTCCTGGCTGCCGAACGTCACCGCCGCCAAAAAAATCGTCGCCGCCGCCTCCGCGCTCCCGCTGGATCAGTGGAGTAAAAACGCTGCCAAAACCGCCACCGACCGCCTGGCCGGAGCCGTGGAAAAAGTGCTGCCGGACCACGCCAGTCTGCCCGCCCCGGAGCACCTTGATGATGCCGCGAAAAAACAATACCTCGCCGGACAGAATATCTATTTCCGTGAGGGCCACTGCGTCACCTGCCACCAACCCAACGGCGCGGGACTCGACCCCGCGTTCCCTTCCCTGGTCAACAGCCCCTACGTCGCGGACGACTCGGAGCGCCTTATCAAAATCACCCTCTACGGCTTGATGGGACCCTTGGAAGTGAATGGCAAAAAGTATGACGGCGCCGTGCCGATGACTCCCTTCGGAGGCATGTTGAAGGACGAGGAACTCGCCTCCGTCCTAACCTACGTGCGGAACAGCTTCGGCAACAAGGCCGGTCCCGTGGATGCCGCGCAGGTGCAGAAAGTGCGCGCCGCCAACGCCTCGCGTCAGCTCCTCTACAACACGGAGGAACTCATGAAGGAACACCCGCTGAAAAAATAAACCCGCCCACGCGGAAGGGGAAGAAAGACCGGCACACCCCGGATTTTTCTTCCCCTTTTTCGTGGGGAGGCTCCAGCATTTCCACCCTTTTCGCTAGCATGATCCGGCAAAATCCTGACATTATCCTCATCGGCAGCGGCATCATGTCCGCCAATCTGGGCGCGCTGCTCAAGTGCCTGGACCCCGCGCTTTCCATACAAGTCTACGAAGCCGCGGACGGCTTCGCGCGCGAAAGCTCGGATGGCTGGAACAACGCCGGCACCGGCCATGCGGGACTTTGCGAACTTAGTTATACACCCAACCGGAATCCTGACGGAACCGTGGATGTGTCCAATGCCGTCCACATTTTCCGGCAGTTCGCGCAGTCCAAGCACTTCTGGGCCGCCGCGGTCGCCGAGGGCATGATCGACCACCCGGAGGACTTCATTACGCCGCTGCCGCACATCAGTTTTGTGCACGGCCAGGAGCAGGTGGATTTTCTGAAAGCCCGGCACGCCGCCCTGACAAAACATCCGGAATTCGCCGGCATGGAATACACCACGGACCCCGCCGTGATCGCCGCGTGGGCGCCCCTGCTCATGCGCGGCCGCGCACCCGGACCGGTCGCCGCCACGCGCATGGCCAGTGGCACGGATGTGAATTTCGGCGTGCTGGCCCGCAAGCTTCTAACATGGCTCGCCGGGCAGGAAAAATGCGGCATTGCCTCCGGCCACCGCGTCACCGGCCTGACAAAAACCGCCGCCGGCTGGGAAGTGGCCGTGCGTGAAAAAGCCACGGGCGCCACGCACGTGAACCGCGCGCCCTTCGTCTTCATCGGCGCGGGCGGCGGCACCCTGACACTTCTGCAGAAGGCCGGCATTCCGGAGGCGGACGGGCTCGGCGGCTTCCCCATCGGCGGCCAATGGCTGGTCTGCGCCAATCCTGCCCTGGTGGAAAGCCACCACGCGAAAGTTTACGGCCAAGCTCTCGCCGCCGCGCCCACCATGGCGGTGCCGCACCTGGACACGCGATTTCTGGACGGCAAAAAACACCTGCTCTTCGGCCCCTTCGCGGCGTGGACCACCAAGTTTCTGCACGGCGAAGGCCGCCACACCGATCTCCCATTTTCTGTCAGGCCCGGCAACCTCGCCACCCTCCTGCGCATCGGTTTCCACAACACCGACCTCATCGGCTATCTGATGGAACAGGGCACCCAGAGCATGGCCGACCGGCTGAAAGTCCTGCGCGTTTTTTTCCCCGCCGCGAGGGAGGAGGATTGGCGGCTGATCGATGCCGGCATCCGCGTCCAGGCCATCAAAAAAACCGACGGCAAGGCGGGCATCGTTCACTATGGCACGGAGGTCCTGACACCTTCCGACGGCTCACTTTCCGCCCTGCTCGGCGCCTCGCCCGGGGCCTCGGTTTCCGTTAGCATCGTCCTGCAGGTCATCCGGAAATGTTTCCCCGCGCTCCTGGCGGACCCCGCCGCCGCCGCCCGGTTGGAGAAACTGATCCCCAAGCCCAGCGAATCCACCTGAACTCCAGCCAAGGGAGGGTCGACATTCTGTCGACCACGATGACAAAACCAAAGATCCGCCTAGCATTCCAACCCAACCCGCTAGCACAACCCGGAACTGGCGGACAGAATGTCCGCCCTCCGCCAAAACCACGCTGCCCGCCCCACTGCCGGCCCCGCTGCTGGCCCCGCTGCGCGCCCGCAGCCACGCCGTTCCACCGCCCGCACCGTCTCTTTGAACGGATGTAAATCCGATTCAGAAAAGGCGCATTTTGGGCATTTGCCGGGTTTGAAACCTGCCGCAACCTGTTCCACTATGGAGACTTATGGAAACGGACTACGACGTGGTGATCATCGGCGGCGCCCTGGCCGGCGCCAGCATGGGGCTGCTCCTGCGCCGTGAGCGCCCGGACGCGCGCGTGCTCATTGTGGAGCGCAGCACCGCCTTTGACTTCAAAGTCGGTGAGAGCACCTCGGAAATCGCAGGCGCTTTTCTAACCCGCGTCCTGCGGATCGGATCGTGGCTCTCCCGCGAACAAATCGCCAAGAACGGCCTCCGCTTCTGGTTCACTTCCCCCGGCAACGACTGCCTCGGACGCTGCGCGGAAATCGGCCCCAAGCTCCAAGTCCGGCTGCCCGCCTATCAACTCGACCGCGCCAAGCTGGACACCCACGTCCTCGACCTCGCGCGCCAGTCCGGCTGCGAGGTCCGCCGCCCCGCCGTGATCCGGAATCTGGAACTGAACGGCGTGGGCGCGAACCGCGCCACCCTGACAGAAAACGGAATCGAAACCTCCATCACCGCCAAATGGATCGTGGATGCCTCCGGCCGCGCCGCCGTCATCGCCCGCCACCGCGGCACGCTGCAGAATCTCAGCGACCATCCCACCGCCAGCCTCTGGTGCCGCTTCACCGGAGTCGCGGATTTGGACGCGCATGAACTCATTGAAAAACACCCTGGCCTGGCCCGCCGGGTCTGGTCGCAGCGCAGCACCGCGACCAATCACCTGACCGGCGATGGCTGGTGGGCGTGGATCATTCCGCTGCAGGGCGGCGAAGTCAGCGTGGGCATCACCTGGGACCGGCGGATTTTTGAAATGCCCACCGCCGGCTCCATCCCGGACCGTCTGCGCGGCGTGCTCATGGAGCACCCGGTCGGAAAATATTTGATGGAACACGCCGTCGCCGTGGAGGAGGACGCGCGGTCCTACGGCACGGTCGCCTATCAAAACACGGAGGTCACCGGCGATGGCTGGGCCACCGTGGGCGACTCCTCCGGATTCATGGATCCGCTCTACAGCCACGGCATTGATTTTATCGGAAATACCGTCTGGGCGGTCAGCCGCCTGATCCTGGATTCCTTGTCAGGAAATGATGTCAGTGAAAAAGTGGCCGCGTATGACGTGAACTACCGCGAGAGCTACAGCCGCTGGTTCCGCGCGCTCTACAAGGACAAGTATTATTACCTCGGCGACGCCGAACTGATGAATGCCGCGGTGTTGCTGGATGTGGCTTGTTATTTCGTGGGGCCGGTGCGCATGGTCTGGGCGGACCACCAAAAGGAATTGTGCTCCCTGCCCTATGGCGGGCCCATCGGTTCCGCGTTTGGAAAGTTCATGGCCTTTTACAACCGGCGCTTCGTCCACCTCGCCGCCAAGCGCCGCGCCAACGGCACCTTCGGCCGACGGAATGTGGACCACCAATTCATTTTCCGCGATAGCTTCCAGCCCTCTTTCGCGGTGCGGAATTTGTTATTCGACGGTCTCAAAGCCTGGGCGCGTCTGGAAGTCTCCGCCCTGTTTGCCCGTCGCCCCGCCACCGATCCCGCCGCCACCCCGGCTGCCCCGAAACCTGTTATGCCGCCAACCGCCGCCGCCGCCGCGCCTGCGACGGCCTATCATTCCGCGCCCGCCCCCCTGCCCGCCTCCCCGGCCATGCCACTTTCCGTCCCTTGAAAAAACCCCGTTCGTCCCCGCGCCCGCAAGCCACCGGACCGATCCCCCCATCCCCACCCCCCTTGTCCCTGCCAGCCCCCAACCCCTGCCAACTCATCGTCCGTCCCGGTGCCCGTCAAACCCGCCTGCTTCCTGAACCGGGGGCCATGATCCTCGAGATTCCGATGCCCTGGCTCGCCGGGCCGCGGGAGGAACTCATCGCCACCGGCACACCCCTAACCGGTCCGGAGGGAAAGGACGGACTTTTCCTGACAAAACTTCCCGACGGCGGACTGGTCGGCGCCGCCGTGGCCCCGCCGGATCTGGACCCCCATGCCGCCGCCCGGTTTCTGTATTCGCGGATGCTGTCGAGTTTGTCAGGGAACCGCCTGCAACGGATCTGGAACTATATCCCGGGCATCAATGCGGAAGGCAATGGCCTGGAAAATTACCGCGCCTTCAACGCCGGCCGCCAGGCCGCGTTCATCACCGCGCACGGCCCGGATTTTGTCCCCCGTCTCCCCGCCGCCTCCGCGCTGGGAACCAATGGCGGCCGCATGGCGCTGTGTTTCCTGGCAGGACCCGGCGAGCCACGCCATGTGGAAAATCCGGAACAGGTTCCCGCCTTTGAATACCCTGCGGAATACGGCGCCTCCCCGCCATCCTTCGCCCGGGCCACAACCGTCAGCGACGCCTCGCGCCAATCCTACTTTTTGTCAGGAACCGCCAGCATCAAGGGCCACGCCAGCCTCGGCGCGGACTTCGCGCAACAGGCCGGACTCACCTTCGACAATGTCCGCCTCATGTTCTCGCGCATGGCCCTTCCCCCCGGCACGCCCGGCGCGTGGAAAATCTTCCTGCGCCACCGCGCGGACCTCCCCGCCGCCCAGGCCGCCCTGGCCGCCGCCTTTCCGGAAGCCTTGCCGGACGCGATGTTCCTCGAAGCCGATATCTGCCGCGCCTCGCTGCTGCTGGAAGTCGAAGCCACCTTCCACACACCCGCCGCGCTTGCCGCCCGGGACCGGGATTTGCCGGACCCTTCCGCCGCGGAAACGCCGGAGTGTTTTCCAAATTGATGTCCGGCCCTATCAAACGCCGCACCTCATCACATCGCCTCCGATTCACCGCCATTCACCGCCATTCATCCCCGCCATTCATCCCCGCCATTCATCCCCGCCCCCGCCGCCAGCCCGCCCCACAGACCCATGAGATTTCTCCCCATCACCCGACTTTTCCGCCTTGCTGGTTTTTTGTCAGGATCCGCCCTGCTCACGGCCACCGCCGGGGCGGGCGTGTCCTCCACGGGGAAGAATCCCATCACCGCCCCGGCCTCCGCCCTGCCGGACCCGGCGTCGCAATGGGCCTTCGACGTGGAAGGCGGCGCGCTGTGGCGGGTTTCGGATAACACTTTTCTGGACTACACGGTCGTCCCCGTCATTTTCTCACTGCGCACCCCGGCGCACATCCGCATGGATCTCGGCGGCGGTGAACTCACCGTGCGCGCCCGCTTCAGCCTCCTGACAGAAGCCGTGGCGCAAGGCCCGGAGAGCGCCTATCTCGGTTTTTCCGCCAGCCCGTCCGTGGAATATTGGCTGCGCAAAGGCGGGCCGGATTGCCTTTATGCCAGTGTGGGCGGCGGGTTTGGTTATATCAACAGTCAGGACACCCCCGGCGGCCAGGGTCAGGATTTCACGCTGAACTGGTTCGCCACGGCCGGCCTGCGTCATTATGTTTCCTCCGCGTTCTCGGTGAATGCGGGGGTGATGTTCCAGCATTGGTCCAACGGCGGCGCCACGGATCCGAATCCCGGACTCGACGCACTGGGACCGATGATCGGCGGAACCTGGCATTTCTAACCGGTTTTCCGCACCGCCGCCCGCTGCCCCGTGACGCGTTCCGATCCCCGCACGGCGCCTGCGAAGCGGCTTGCCCCGGACGCCCGCCGCGTCCAGGCTGTCGACTTTTCCAATCCCGGCATTCCGCCTACGCGTCCCATATTTTCTGACCGCCCCGCCCGCTTATGATGTCGTTCCATGTGCTGTATCTGGTCATCGGATTGTTGTTGGCGCTCATGACCGCGTCCTGGTTTATCCAACGTTTCCGCCGCCGCACGGGGGCGCTGCGCGTCCGCCACTTCGCCTTTCCTTCCAGATGGTTGGAATATCTTGAAGCCAATGTCCCGCTTTACCGCCGGCTCCCCGTGGACCTCCGCGACCGCCTGCAGGACCGCATCCTGAACTTCGTGGATGGCAAACGCTGGAAACACTGCGGCGGCCTGGAAGCGGTGACGGACGAAATGAAAGTCACCATCGCCGGCCAGGCCTGCTTCCTCCTGCTCGGCCGCGCCGCCGCCCAGGACTTCGCCCGCGTGCTGACGATCATGGTTTACCCCACCGCCCGCGGCACGGAGGATGACCCGGACTCGGTCCTCCCGCCGGTGGAGTCCTGGCCTTCCGCCTCGGTGTTGCTCGCCTGGGATGAAGTCAAGAAAACGGCGCGCGATCTCCGCGACGACCGCAACGAGGTCATCCACGAATTCGCCCGCCAACTGGATCTCGAGGACGGCCGCGCCGACGGAAAGCCCATCCTCCAGGACCCCTGCCAGCACACCGCCTGGGCCCGCGTCATGAATCACGCCTTCGTCAACGCGAGCCCGCCGGGGGATTCCGCCGCCGCCGGTTCCTGGCCGGACCGCCTGCATGCGGGCGAACCCGGCGAAAATTTCGCGGCCGGCACGGAACTTTTCTATCAAAACCCCGCCCAGCTCGAAAAACGCCACCCGGACCTCTATGGCCTGCTGCGCGATTTTTACAAGCTGGATCCCGCCCGATGGCTGAAACGTTAGCCAGCAGTCCCGCCTCCCCGCTCCCGGGGCCCGTCCCCGCTTCCCTCACGGAATCCGGTCCCCCGCCCGGTGTCGGCAAGGTGCCCCTGGCCATCCTGTTTTTCCTGCACGCCGGCGCCATGGCGGCCAATACAGTCCCGCTGGCGAATGTCCTGAAAAGCCACGGCATCAGCGGCCAGGCGACCACCTTCGCGTTCTGCACCGGCGGCATCGCGGCGTTCATCTCCCCCATGATCGCGGGCTCGCTGGCCGACCGCCGCGTCCCGCCGGAGCGCCTGCTGGCGGCCCTTTGTTTCGGCTCGGCGTTTTTTCTGGCCCTGACGTATTGGGCGATCCAACACTATTGGGGGACCGCCTGGGTGCTGGGGAGCATGATGGCCTACGCGCTCGTCACCGCCCCGGGTTTCGGCCTCCTGACAAGTATTGTCCTCTCAAGACTCAGGGACGCCCAACGCGAATACGGCCCCCTCCGCGCCTGGGCGACCTGGGGCTGGATGGTGTCCTCGTTCTCCATTTCCTGGCTGCTGCATGCGGATAAATCCCCCGCCTCCGGCTACGGTGCGGCGGTGATCTTTTTCGTGGAGGCCTGCTTTTGCCTGACACTCATTCCCACTCCCCCGACCCCCTCGAAAGAGGCACGGCGCTGGCGCGATTTCTTCGGCTGGGAAGCGCTCCAGCTGCTCCGCCATCCGGACCACCGCCTGATTTTCCTGACATCCGCGATTTTCAGCGCGGTGCTCTCCACGTTTTACCGCTACTCATCGGCCCACCTCTCGGACCTCGGTGATCCCTCGCCGTCGGCGACGATGGGCTTCGCTCAGGTTCTGGAAGGCATCGCCATGTTCGCCGTCGCGGCACTGCTCACGCGTTTTCGTTTGAAATGGGTATTGCTCGCGGGATTGCTGGCCGGGGTGTTCCGCCTCGGGCTCATGGCCACCAACATGCATTCCTGGCTGGTGCTCAGCATCGCCCTCCACGGTCCGGTCTTTGTGCTTTTCTATCCAACCACGCAAATCTACCTGGAACAACGCGTCGATCATCACCTCCGCGCGCAAAGCCAGGCGCTGCTCTCGCTTCTGAACAGCGGCGTGGGAAATCTCAGCGGCTACCTGCTGATCGGCATCTGGCACACGCACTGCACCACGCCGGCGGGAGTGGACTGGACGAAGTTTTGGACGCCCGTCGCCATCATCACCGCGCTGCTATCCGCTTTTTTCGCGGCCTTTTACCGCGGCAATAAACGTCCTGACTGATCACCCGCCCGCCTGCCGGGGAACGCATCGCCTTGCGCGCGAAGACCATACCGCTATGCTCGCCCTCCTATGGCAGATGACGGGCTCACGCCGATGATGCGGCAATACCAAGCGATGCGCAGATCGCTGCCCACGGACGTGCTCCTGCTTTACCGGCTCGGGGATTTCTATGAGATGTTTTTCGACGACGCGAAAACCGCCGCCGCCCTCCTCAATCTCACCCTCACCAAACGCAATAACATCCCCATGTGCGGCGTGCCCCACCACGCGGCGGAGGGCTACATCCAACGTCTGATCCGCGAAGGAAAACGCGTCGCCATCGCGGAACAGACCAGCGATCCCATCCCCGGAAAACTCGTGGAACGCGAGATTTCCCAAATCATCACGGCCGGCACGGTGATGGATCATAACATGTTGGAGAGCCGGCGGAATAATTTCCTCGCCGCCGTCTGGCAGGAAAAAAACCGCCTCGGCCTGGCCTGGCTCGACCACACAACCGGCGATTTCCGCGTGGCGGAATACGCGGACCTCCCCGGCATCATGGAGGCGCTGGGCCGCATCGCCCCGGCGGAAACCCTGGTCGCCGAGGACCAGACGGCCCACTTTTCCGCTATCAAAAGCGCCGTCCACATGGAGTCATGGCCCTTCCTCCACGACCAGGCGCAACACAGTCTCCTGACTCATTTCAAGGTGCACTCGCTGGACGGCTACGGCTGCCACGGCCTCCGCTCCGCCATCTGCGCCGCGGGCGGGGTCCTGCATTACGTCAAGGAAACACTGCGCCGCAAGGTGGACCACCTCCGCCGCCTGCGCACCGCCACGGATGAAAACACGGTGCTGATCGACGCCGCCTCGCGCTCGAATCTCGACCTCGTCCACTCCCGCGGCGGCGCGGAACACACGCTCCTCGGCGCCATGGACCGCACCAGCACTCCCATGGGCGCCCGCCGCCTCCGCGAGTGGATCCTTGAGCCCCTCCGCGAACTCCGCCCGCTCCAGGAACGACAGGATCTGGTGGAGGCCCTCATCGGCTCTCCATTCATCCTATCAAAACTTCGCGAATCCCTGAAATCCATCCGCGATATCGAGCGCACCCTGTCCCGCCTCGGCCAGGCCGGCGGCAATGCGCGCGATCTCCAGACCCTGGCATCCTCCCTGGAGGAAGTCCCCACGCTCCGCGGCCACCTGGAGTCCCTCCTCCCCCTTCCCGCCCTCGCCGCCTCCCTGGTCCCCCGCCTCCGCGCTTTCCCGGATTTCACCGCCCACGTGCGGCAGTGTCTGGTGGATGAGCCGCCCTCGTCCCTGAAGGACGGCGGCATTTTCCGTCAGGGCTATCACCCCGCCTTGGACGAACTCCGCGCCGCCTCCACCAGCGGAAAACAATGGATCGCGGATCTCCAAACCTCGGAAATAGCCCGCACCGGCATCAAGTCGCTCAAGGTGAAATTCAACGCGGTCTTCGGTTATTTCATCGAAATCACGAGATCGAATCTGGACAGCGTCCCCGACGATTACGTCAGGAAACAAACCACCGTCAACGCCGAGCGCTTCATCACCCCCGGCCTCAAGGAGGTGGAGGACAAAATCCTGGGAGCCGACGAACGCGCCAAACGCCTGGAATACGAGGAATTTCTAACATTGCGTTCGCAGGCCCTGACAGAAATGGAGGCCATCCAGGACACCGCGGACGCGCTGGCCGTTTTGGACGTCCTGACAAGCATGGCGGAGACGGCCCGGCTCTATCATTATTGCCGGCCCCTCCTCAACGAGTCCCGGAATCTCTACATCAAGGACGGCCGCCACCCCGTGCTGGATCAGAACCTGACCGAGGAAAAGTTTGTTCCCAACGACGTCCTGCTGGAACCCGCGGAAAACCGGCTGCTCATCCTGACAGGTCCCAACATGGCCGGTAAAAGCACCTACCTCCGCCAAACCGCCCTGCTCACCCTCATGGCGCAAACCGGCAGCTTCATCCCCGCCACCGCCGCGGAGATCGGCCTCGTGGACCGCATCTTCACCCGTGTGGGCGCCAGCGACGACCTCTCCCGCGGCCAATCCACTTTCATGGTGGAGATGCATGAGACCGCCGCCATCCTCAATAACGCCACCGACCGGAGTCTTGTTATTCTCGACGAAATCGGCCGCGGCACCGCCACCTTTGACGGCCTCAGCATCGCCTGGTCCGTCGCGGAACACCTCCACGACACCATCGGCTGCCGCACGATCTTCGCCACCCACTATCACGAACTCACGGCCCTCGCCAACCGCCGCGAGGCCGTGAAAAACCACAGCGTGGCCGTCCGCGAGTGGAACGACCGCATCATCTTTCTCCGCAAAATCATCCCCGGCGCCGCCGACAAATCCTATGGCATCCAGGTCGCCCGCCTCGCCGGACTGCCCCAGGAAATCCTCGACCGCGCCAAGGCGATCCTAACCTCCCTTGAGGCCAACGCCGCCGCCCCGAAAGCCGAACCCGCCACCGGCGATCCCTCCCCGGCTTCAGCCTCACCCGCCGCCATCGCCAAAACGCCCAAGGCCGCCCGCATCAAACGCTCCGCCGCCAACATCGACGGTCCCGAAACCATGCAGCCCCAGATGGAACTCTTCTAACCAAAGTTCCCGAAAGCCTGGCTAATCATCCCCGCCGGGATCTTCCTCCTCGCCAAACTTGGCGTCCAACAGTTCCGCGACCGCGGATGGCCTCGCAAATGTCAGACCGGCCGGGAGTCCGAGTCCGGCCACCTCTTTCCCGAGAACCAGAAAATGAAACTTCTGCCCAAGGTGGGCGGGATGCGTCAGGGTCTGAAACTGCCGCCGCCACGCTCCCCCCGCCTCGCCATTCCCCTGCTCCATCTCCGCCAAAACCCCCGCCGACGCTCCGGTCAGGAACCGCGATTGATCCAGAAAACCCAGGACCCCGCACCCCGCTCCCACCGCTGCCTGGGCCGCCAGGGAAAAGTCCACATGCGCCGTGATGTCCGTCTCCCCCACCTCCACCAACGGATCTTCATGGGCGCGATGATTCCGGTAACAACGAAGCGTGCCCGTCGTGCGGTGCGGCGCATAATCGTCCCGGGCCGCATAACCATAGTCCGCAAAAAACAAATAACCCCGCGCCAACCGCTGCGCCGCCAACCTGATCTGCGAAGCCACCGCCGGGGCCATTTCCGTCCGGTAACCCTCACTGAAATCCATTCCCAGCCACGCCAGCCTGCGCACCAGCGCTCCATCCTCAGGCTCCTTCAATATTTCCACGAATGTGCCCTCCGCATCCAGGCCGATATGGATTTCCATCCACTGCCCGCCGGTGAAACACACCCGGCGGCAGGGAACCGCATCCAACAATTCGTTCGCAAAATAACAACCCGCAGTCGCCGGCCCGACGGCGTCATGCGTGATTTTGCCAGTGAACTCCGCCAATTTCCCGCGCTGCTTTATCACATTGGCGGGCAACGGCTCATCAATTTGATAGGTAAGACACGCAAAAAAGTCCGGCCTCCGATCCCGCGCCCAGGTCATCACGTCATGCGCGAACTGGCCGTCATTGGCCCCAGCCTCGATCACGCAAAAGTCGTCCGGTTTTCCCAATCGTTCCCAAGCCGCGCAAAACTCGCCCGCCAGGATCCTGGCAAAAACCGGCCCCACGCTGACGCTGGTATAGAAATCGCCGCGGCGCCCCGTCCGTTGGGCCCCGGCTGCATAATAACCGTGCCTCGGATGATAAAGCGCCGCCGCCATGAAACTCGAGAACGGCATGGTCGCGCCGCCCGCCAGGGATTCCTTCAATATTGATTCCAGTGCGGTCATAAGTTGTCAGGGTAGTCCACGCGCATCAGATACAAACCCGCGGCCGGCGCCACAAACGCGCATTTCCCTGGCACCCGCCGCTCCAACAATCCGCGCAGCCACCCCACTTCCTCCCGCCCCACCGCCACACGCAAAACCGCCCCCGTCAGCAGACGCACCATTTTGTAGAGAAACCCCGAACCATGAAATGTCAGGGTAAGCAAGTCCCCGGTCTGCTCCGGAACCACGCTCCATAGCGTCCTCACATTGTCCTCGGTCCCATCCTCATTCCCCCGGAACGCCGCGAAACCAGAAAAATCATGCCTGCCGGCCAAGGCACCGCAAGCCT
>JAQGPD010000075.1 GCA_028293305.1 Verrucomicrobiales bacterium
CCGTGCTTCGATTTTTCAATGCCGGGGGTATCGGTCGCATGGGTGACGTCCAGGCAAATGGCCACGTCCGGCTGAAGACGATAGGTGACCATGCGGGCGCCGTAGCCTCCAATTTCCTCCTGCACGCAGTTGGCGGCGATGACCGTGACCTGAAGTTTGGATTTTTGTTTGTGGAGGCGGCGCATGACCTCCGCGATGATGAAACCGCCCATGCGGTTGTCGATGGCGCGGCCGCTGAGCCGACCGTCGCCGAATTCCTCCAGCGTGTCCGCATACACGGCGGGATGGCCGACGCGGAGGCCGAGTTTGGCGACTTCTTTTTCGGAATCCGCCCCGACATCGACATAAAGTTCATGCACCTCCGGCGCTTTTTCGCCACCGGTCCGGTCGCGGATGTGGATGGCGGTATTGCCGATGATGCCCTTCACGGGACCTTTCTCGCCTTGGAAAATAAGCTTCCGGCCGCGGGCGGTGGCGTAGTCGCTCCCGCCGATGCGATCCACGTGGATGAACCCTTCTTTCGTGATGTGTTTGACCATGAAACCGATCTCATCGGCATGGGCTTCGAGCATCAGCTTGACCGGGGATTTTCCTTCGAGCACGGCCCAGGCGCTGCCGTAAGCATCGTTTTCCACGCGGTCGCTGAAATCCTTCACATAACCGGCCCAGACGCGCTGGCCTTCGATTTCAAAACCGGTGGGGCTGGGGGTGCCGAGGAGTTGGTGGAGGAACGTTTTGGCGGATTTATCCATGGGAAGGTTAGGGAAATCGAAGAAGGGCTTTTTGATAGAAGGGCGATCACCGCTTGCGGCGGGAGGGCTTGTGCGGCTGGAAAAGCGCCGGAGGAGTCAGTAATTCAAGGCCCGCAGTTCCGGGGCCAGGAACTGTCCGTTCTTCCGGATGAGTTCGCCATCGAAACGGATTTCGCCGCCGCCGTAGTCGGGGCGCTGGATGCAGACGAGGTCCCAATGCACCTGGCTCTTGTTGCCATTGTCCGTGCCGCCCTCGTAGGCCTGACCGGGAGTGAAGTGGAAACTTCCCGCGATTTTCTCATCGAACAAAATGTCGCGCATCGGCTGCATGATCTCGCGGTTAAAGCCGATCGCAAATTCCCCGATGTAACGTGCGCCTTCGTCGGAGTCGAGAATGCGGTTGATGGCTTCCGTGTTGTTGGCGGTGGCTTTGACGATTTTTCCCTGGGAGAACTCGAACTTCACGTTGTCAAAGGCGATGCCCTGGTAAACGGACGGGGCGTTATAACTGAGCACGCCCTCGACGGAGTTTTTGACCGGGGCTGTATAACATTCGCCGTCCGGGATGTTTTTGGTGCCGCCGCAGTATTCCGAAGTGATGCCTTCCACACTGAATCGCAGGTCCGTGCCGGGGCCGGTGATGTGGACGGTTTTGGTGGCGTCCATGAGATCCTGCAGCGCCTGCATGGCGGGGCGGAGCGAGGCGTAATCCAGAAGGCAGACGCGGAAATAGAAGTCTTCAAAAGCCTCCGTGCTCATGCCGGCCAACTGGGCCATGCTGGCATTCGGCCAACGGAGCACGCACCACTTGGTTTTTTTCACGCGGTGATCGGTGACGGGCCGCATTTTGGCGGCGACCAATTTCATGCGCTCGGCCGGGACGTCGGCGGTTTCCGTGATGTTCATGCTTCCGCGGATCGCTATATAGGCCTGCATATCCTGCATGAAGGACAACTGGCTGGCGCTCAGCGTGTCATATTGTGCCTCCGTGGCGCCCATCTGGAGTTCGCGGCTGAGACGGGAGTCGTTTATGTTTACAAATGGAACACCCCCGGCGTTGCGCACGGCTTGCACCAGGGCGATGCCCATGTCGGGCGGAGTGTCGTAGAGATCGATGAGGATGCGCTCGCCCGGCTGGAGGGTCACGGAGTGGGCGATGAGATTGCCGGCGAGTTGGGTGATCCGGGGGTCGCGCATAGGAAAGGGTGGTTGGAAGGAACGGATTGAAGCGGAAAAAAAAGAACGAAGGAGAAAAGAAACGAAGAAAGGAAGGGGAATGAAGACCGGGTTGGATCAGGGAGCGATGCGGATGGCGTATTCCGCTTTGTTAAAGTCGACGTATTCCTGGGAAAGGTCGCTGGTGTATACGGTGTAGGTGGCGTCGCCGATATTGAGATCGATGGTCACCGTGAATTCGCGTTTGGCGACGGCGGCTTTCAAAACCTCCAGCGGGGTGCCGGCGGAAATGCCGTTCCGGGTGGCGATGTGGCCATCAAAATAGATATCAATATGCTCCTCACGGATCTTGGCGCGGCTGTAGCCGATAGCGTGCATGACGCGGCCCCAGTTCGGATCGCTGCCATTCCATGAACACTTGACCAACAGGGAATTCGCGACGGTCTCCGCGACTTTGCGGGCATCCATGTAAGTGGCGGCGCCGCGCACGGCGATTTCCACAAACTTCGTGACGCGTTCGCCATCGCTGACAATCATGCGGGCCATCCGGCGCATCACATATTCCAGGGCCTCGCAAAAAGCGGTGTGCTGCGGCCCCCCGGCGGAGATTTTCCGGTTCCCGGCCATGCCGTTGGCCATCACGATCACTGTGTCATTCGTGCTGGTGTCGCCGTCGATGGAGATGCGGTTGAAGGTATTCTGAACGGCCTCGCTGGTGGCTTTTTTGAGTTCCGCCAAGCCGATGGAGGCGTCCGTGGTGATGAAGCAGAGCATGGTTCCCATGCTTGGGCAGATCATGCCGGCGCCTTTGGCGATGGCGGCGATGCGGATGGTTTTGGACCCGATGGGGACCTCGATGGCCAGCGATTTCGGCTTGGTGTCGCTGGTCATGATGGCCTCGGCAATGGCGGCGCCGCGGTCGCGGGCGAGGCCTTTGGCGAGGTCCGGGATGGCGTCCGTGATGCGGTCGATCGGCATCGGAAGGCCGATGATGCCGGTCGAGTTCACCATCACCTGGGTCGGCTTGAGGCCCAGTGCGGTGGCGGTGGCGGTGGCCATGGCCTTGGCGTCCTGGATGCCGCGGGGGCCGGTGCAGGCGTTGGCGTTGCCGCTGTTCACGAGGATGGCGCGGATGTCATTCGACTTCAAATGCGCCTGACAGACGCGCACCGGGGCGGCCTTCACTTTGTTAGTGGTGAAGGTGGCCGCGGTCACGCAGGGAGCGGTGGACCAGATGAGGCCCAGGTCGAGGCGCGGTTTGGCGGGATCCTTGATACCGGCGCTGACGGCATGGCAGAGAAATCCTTCCGGGGCGGTGATGCCTTCGGGGAGTTCGGAATAGGGTTTGGACTTCAATGACATGGGTGCGGCGGATAAAAAAAGCGAACCCGCAGTATGAAAGGATCAGACGGATTGCAAGCCGGTCACCACAGGAAATTCGTTAAGTAAATTGAAGGATTGGACCGCCTGGGAAGCGGCGCCTTTCCAGAGATTATCGATAGCGCTCATGAGCACATACCGCGCCGTGCGGTCGTCCCAAGCCCAGCCGAGATCCAGAAAATTCGTCCCCACCACATGCCGGGAATCCGGCGCGCCATTGCGGCCGAGGCGGCGGATGAAGGGCTCGTGGGCGTAGGCTTCCGCGTAGATGTTATCCACATCCGCCATGCCCTGGCCGGCGGCGGGTTTCACATAAATCGTGGTCAGCATGCCGGCGGTCACGGGCACGAGATGGGGCGTGAAAGTGATGACCACCGGCAGGCCGGCGGCACGTGTCAGCTCCTGTTCGATTTCGCTCAAATGACGATGTTTCGGCACGCTGTAGGCGCGCAGGCTTTCATTGCACTCACAGAATAATAACGGAAGTGCCTCCTTCCTACCCGCGCAGCTGACACCAATCATGCTGAAGACTCAAATGCTGGTTGGATCAATGATGCCGGCTTTCAGCAAGGGGATCAGCGGCATCAGAATGCTGGTGGGATAACAACCCGGCGAGGCGATGAGCCGGGCCTTGGCGATGGCTGCTCCATGCACTTCCGGCAAGCCGTAAACCGCTTCCTTCAACAACTCCGGCGCGGGATGCGGGTGGTCGTAAAACTCCTCATATACTGCCGGATCATCCAGGCGGAAATCCGCGCTGAGGTCGATGACTTTCAGCCCGCGCTCCAGCAGCCCGATCGCGAACTCCGAAGCCACGCCGTGGGGCAGGGCCAGGAAGGCGACCTGCGCGCCGGTGGCCGCGACGGCGTCCATGTCCGGTGCGATGAATAGCAACTTCGCCTCCGGCCCGCAGGCGCGGAAACGCGGGAAAACGGTTTCCAGCGATTTGCCCGCAAACTGCCGCGACGTGACGGCAACCAGCTCGGCGCCGGGATGGCGCACAAGGATTCTGAGCAACTCAATGCCTGAATAACCACTCGCTCCGATGACTGCAATCTTGATCCGATTCATCCGCCATCGTGGTGCGACCCGCCCGGCCCCGCAAACGGGAACATGAAAACCGCCCCACCATTCCGGGGGGACATTTCACCTCCGCCACCCGGCCAATAACAACACTATCCCGCAAGCCTTTCCATGGAATCGGATTCGCGAAAATTGGCGTTTATTGGCGGTTAAAAAAGCTTTGATGCCTAACTAACCGCGAATGAACGCTAATAAACGCCAATAGCTAGGCTTCGGGGCTTGGAGTTTGGAGATTGGAGGATGGGGACGGTATTCGAAATTGACGGCAAATCAGCCTGCTTTGTTATCATGGAGTGGCCCCGGTGCGTTGCCGGGGTCATTCTGCGGTTAGCGCATCTCGACAAAATTCAGTCCAAGCTCCTTGGCGAGTTTGGTGATATCACCTTTTTCCTCATGGCCGAGGAAGGCGATGGAAACGCCTTTCCGTCCGGCGCGGCCGGTGCGGCCGCTGCGGTGCGTGTAGTAGTCGATTTGGTCAGGGAGCTGATGATGGATGACAAAAGCCAGGCCTTCCACATCGATCCCGCGGGCGGCGACATCGGTGGCGATGAGGAACTGGAAACGGCCTTTTTTAAAGGAACGCAGCACTTTGTCGCGTTCGAGTTGGGGGAGGTCGCCCTGGAGGACATCCACCGGATAACCTTTTTCCGCGAGCTCCTCGGAAAGGGCGGTGGCGCCGGCTTTGGTGCGGCAGAAAATGACGCCGCGGTCCTCGCCCTGGTGTTTGAGAAATTCCGCGATGCGCGCGGTTTTTTCCTTTTCGCGCACCACCACAAAACGATGGGCAATGTCCCGGTTCACGACATGCGCCTGGTCGATCCTGACCGTATGCGCCTGGGGCGACATATAGTCCGTGATCAGCCGTTTCACGCCTTCCGGGATGGTGGCGGAAAAGAGCCACGTCGCCTGGCGGGAACGTGTTATTTCGCAGATTTGAGCGAGTTCCTTTTTGAAGCCCAGGGTGAGCATTTCATCGGCTTCGTCCATGACCAAAACCTTGACGGAGGAAAGTGATAGGGCCTTGCGGTCCAGCAAATCCAGCAGCCGTCCCGGCGTGGCGACGACGATGTGCGTGGGCCGTTGCAGGGCGGCGCATTGGCGGTCGAAATGGTCGCCGCCGGTGAGGACTTCCACGAAGATTTTGGTGGAGCAGTATTTGGTGAAACGGAAAAGTTGTTTGCCTATCTGCTTCGCGAGTTCGCGCGTCGGCGCCACAATGAGCGCCTGGATGCCGCGGAATTCCGGGTTCACGCCCATGAGCACGGGCACGCCGAAAGCGGCGGTTTTTCCGGTGCCGGTCTGGGCCTGGGCGATGAAGTCCGTGCCGGGATCGAGGAGGAAAGGGATGGCTTCGCTTTGGATGGCTGTGGGGGTTTTTATTCCCAGTTCCTCCATTCCCTGGATCAGATCGTCCCGGACTCCCAGTGCTTTAAAAGTTTTCAAATTGGCTGCTCTATTTAATAAGTGAATCGCGTCCCTGCGGGAAGCGGCGGTCGCGTCGCGGGGAAAACGCAACCTATCCGGTCCGGCGGTGAAGGCAAGGCGCATTCCCGCCCTTGCCGGACGGCCCGCGCCGGTGGGATAACTGGAGGATGGCGATGATAACCGGCGGACAACGATGGATGAGCGGACCCGAACCCGAACTGGGTCTGGGGGTGGTGCGCGGAGTGGCGAAGGGGAAGGTGAAGCTGTGGTTTCCGGCGGCTTCGGAAACCCGCATTTACGCCTGGCCGGGCGCGCCTTTGGTCAGGGTGAAATATGGCGCGGGAGAGGTGGTTTCCTGGGATGGCGGCGCGGGTCCGGTCCAGTGGGCGGAGGAGCGTGACGGGGTCATGCACTATCAAATCGGCGGCGTGGAGATCAGTGAGGCGGTGATATCCGGCAGGATGGGGCGGCGCGGTCCGCTTGATAGGGTGGCTGCCGGAAGTTTTGATGGCAATGCCGCGTTTGAACTGCGGAGGGAGGCGCTTTTCCGCCGGGCGCGGCTGCAACGGTCGGCGGCGCGCGGCCTCACCGGAGCGCGGATGGAGCTGATTCCCCATCAACTGGGGATCGCGTCGGAGGTGTCAGGACGTCTCCTGCCGCGCGTGTTGTTGGCGGACGAGGTGGGTCTGGGAAAAACGATAGAGGCCTGCTTGATCCTGCACCGGCTCCACCTCACCGGACGGGCCTCGCGGGTGCTCATTCTGCTGCCGGAACCGCTCATCCATCAGTGGTTTGTGGAGCTGCTGCGGCGCTTCAACCTGCGCTTCAGTCTGTTTGACGAGGAACGTTGCGGTGCCATCGAGGACGGGCCGGAAGGCGGGGAGATCAATCCGTTTTTGGACAGCCAATTGGTGATCTGCCCACTGTCCCTTTTGGCGGATGACACCAGGCGGGGACGGCAGGCGGTGAAGGCGGGTTGGGATCTGGTGATCGTGGATGAGGCGCACCGCTTGTCAGGCGGCGCGGCGGATGGGGAGGGCGGTTATGCGGTGGTGGAGGCGCTGGCGGGTGCGGTGCCGGGATTATTGTTATTGAGCGGCACTCCGCAACAGGCCGGGGAGGACGGACATTTTGCCAGACTGCGTCTGCTGGACCCCGCGCGGTATGCGGATTACGGGCAGTTTTGCCGCGGGATGGAGGAGTGTGGCCGACTGGCGGAAGAGATAGGCGCTTTGAAGAATGAGGGGGATCCTGACAGAATCGATGTTGTCAGGAATCTGTTGGACCGGCGGGGAATCGGCCGGGTGATGTTCCGGAATGTGCGCTCGGCGCTGGGAGGATTTCCTGAGCGGCGGCTGCATCGCGGGCGTCTGCCGGATGCGGAGGAATCGACCCGTGTAAAGTGGCTGGCCACTTTGCTCCGGTCCGCGCCGGATGAAAAATTCCTGCTGATCTGCAAGGAACGCGAACGCGCGGAGGCGCTGAAGGAACTGCTGGCCGCGGAGCTGGAAGTGAAAACCGGCGTTTTTCACGAGGGTCTGACCTTGTTGCAACGCGACCGCCAGGCGGCGTGGTTTTCCGAGGAGGATGGCGCGCGGATTTTGTTGTGCTCGGAGATCGGCAGCGAAGGCCGGAATTTTCAGTTCGCGAGGCACTTGGTATTGTGGGATTTGCCGGAGGATCCGGAGCTTTTGGAACAACGCATCGGACGGCTGGACCGCATCGGGCAACGCGGCACTATCCATTTGCATGTTCCCCATGCGGACGGGACGGCGGAGGAGGTTTTGCTGCGGTGGTATGCGGATGGACTCGGGGCTTTCGCCGGCCCGGTCTCCGGCGTGTCCCGGATGGCGAGGGAAACGGGAGCCCTGCTGCGACGGGCGATGGCGGCGCCGACGGAGGAAAAAATCGCGGAGTTGGTGGACGAAACCATTTCTGTCAGGAAGTCCATCACGGAGAACCTCGCGCATGGTTATGACCGATTGCTGCAATGGCAGACAGGGGCCGCCCTGACAACGGCGGCGACCATGCGCGAGCTCATCGAAGAGGCGGACGCCGACCGCGCGCAGGAGGCGTTTTGGATCCGGCTGCTGGAGGGCTTGGGCATGCAGGTGGAGGAGCTGCGGCCGCGCCGCTGGGCGTTCCAGGCGGGCAGCCCGGAGACGGAGTCGCTGCCGGAAATGCCGGTCGAGGGATTCACCGGAACTTTTGATAGAAAGGATGCCCTGGAGCGCGAGGACATCGGTTTCCTGACCAATGATCACCCGCTGCTGCGCGGGGCCATGGATTTGTTATTGGGCGGAGACCACGGCTCCGCTGCCTGTGGCGTGCTCAACGCGGGAGCGGGGGGCGGGGAAGGGCTGTTCCTGGAAATTTGTTTTGTTTTGGAATGCATCGCCCCGGCCGAACTGAACGCCGGGCGATTTCTCCCCTCCCTGCCGCTCCGGGTGGTGGTGGATCACCGCCGCACCGACTGCTCCGCGGACACCGCTCTCCTCCACGCCACGGCCGCGGATGCCGATCACGCCACGTCCCGGTCCGCGAAGGCCGCCGTTCTGCAGCTCGACCTCGCGAAAACCGCCTCCGCTTTGGCTGAAGTGTCGAGAACCAAAGCCATCGCCGCCGCTCTCAAAAAGCTGCACCGCATCCTGGGAGCGGAGATCGATCGCATGCAGGCGCTGGCGCGGAAATCCGTTGATCCCGACACTTCTGAATCCGGCAACGTATCTTTGGACAGTAGCGAAATAACAGCGCTTTGCTCCCAAAAGCATTCCCTCGTGGAAGTCATCGAACAGTCAGTGATGCGGATGGATTCAGTAAGACTACTGATCCGCCGGGCGGTTTGATGCTGCAGGGTTCCTAAATCCCCGCCTCGGTTGCACGTAAGGATTCGTCAATTTTCCCAGCAATCGTTTTTGTCCCTTTTGTCCCTTTTGTCCTTTTTGTCCTTTTTGTCCTTCCGCCAAAAAACACCCAACCCTGAAAAAACAAAACACTCCGCGACTTTCAGGATTTCTTTATATTGCGTGAAAGCAGCCTGCATGGGATTCTGGAATATATTATGAATTTCCGATATAAAATAGCTATATTGTAATTACTATTAAGTGAGCCCGTATTTTTTCCCTACCTTAAGGAATAACACTGGAAATATGTTGGAATAGGCTGAAGGATAGGTGGTTATGAACCTGTTTCGTTTTCCTGTTCCTTGGTTGTGCTGCATTGCCGGAGGCTTGTTTTTTCAGGGAATAACAGATAGTTCCCGCGGGGATTCCGCGGCATTGGAGGGGGTTTCCCTATCCATTCCTGCGGTGGGGGAGCACACATTGCATATCCTTGCGCCGGGCACTTTGGAATTGCTGAGGATCAATGGCATGCCTGCGGGCGGCCCGGTGGATGGGTGGAATTTTCCGGTTTCAGGGGGCGTGTTTTCCGGTCCGGATCCCGCCCTGATCAACGTCACCGTCAATGGACAACCGGTCGCCGTCACCGCCGTCGGGTTCCGCCGCCGCGCGCTTTCCGCGCCGCTGTCCGTGCGCGACCTCCGGGCGGAAAGCCGCTTATATTTACAATTGGCCTCGCCCGTGCCTGCCGGTGCCACGGTGATCGTGACCAATCCGGATGGAAGCGTTTGGCCGTCCAACCTCACTTTCAATACCGATGCCAACCCGCTGCGGCTGAGCCCGGTCATCCATACCAATCAGGAAGGCTACACCACCGATCAGCCCAAACAGGCCATGGTGGGGGCTTCCCTGGGGAGCCTGGGGGAACTTGTTCTGGATCCGGCTTCGGGATTCAGCCTGGTGGACGCCACGACCAGCACGGTGGTTTACAGCGGTGCGCTGACGC
>JAQGPD010000087.1 GCA_028293305.1 Verrucomicrobiales bacterium
CAATACCAATGCCATCAACCACGATCCCGCCTGCACTTTTGTGATGACCGGATCGGAGGTTCCCGGCCGCGCGAGCATTGGTTCCTGGTTAAGTTATGGTCTTGGCAGCGAAAGCAATAATCTGCCAGGATTTGTCTGCCTGATGCCGAGGTCCGGCGGAGGCCAGGCCTTGTTTTCGCGGATGTGGGGCAGCGGTTTCCTGCCCACCAAATTCACGGGCGTGACCCTGCGCGGCGCGGGCGATCCTGTGCTTTATTTACAGAATCCGGACGGCATCAGCGGCACGGACCGCCGCACCATGTTGGATGCCCTTGGGAAACTGAACCAACGCGGTTTTGAAAAATTCGGGGATCCCGAGATCCAGACCCGCATCTCCCAATACGAAATGGCGTTCCGCATGCAGACCAGCGTGCCCGAGCTGGTGGACCTGAGCCGCGAGCCGCAATCCGTGTTGGATCTCTATGGTGCGGAAGTGAAGAACTCCGGCAGCTTCGCCCACAGTTCCCTCATGGCGCGTCGTCTCGTGGAGCGCGGCGTGCGCGTGGTCCAGATCATGCACCGCGGTTGGGACATGCATGGCAATCTGCCAGGAATGCTGCGAACCCAAAGCAAGGACACGGACCAGGGCGTGGGTGCTTTGATAGCGGATTTGAAGCAAAGCGGACTTCTTGATAGCACGCTCGTCGTGTGCGGCGGTGAATTTGGACGCACGGTCTACTCCCAGGGCACCCTAACCGCCACCGACTACGGCCGCGACCACCATCCGCGGAACTTCTGCATGTGGATGGCCGGAGGCGGAGTGAAAGGCGGCACCATCCTGGGAGAGACCGATGATTTTTCCTATAACATCGTCGACTCCCCCGTCCACCTCAACGACCTCAACGCCACGATTCTCCACTGCATGGGCATTGATCACGACCGGTTCACGCATCCCGTGCAAGGCCTGGACATGAAACTCACCGGCGTCGAACCCGCGCGGGTGGTGACGGAAATCCTGGCGTGAGGTCATGTTTTTCAATGTTGTGTTGCTCAGGGCGAACGGGGTTCAAAGATCAACAATCAGCCCTTCGGCTTCCGCCAGCTTTTTTTGATTGATGTCGAATGTCAGGATCGTCCGCGCGCCCAGCTGAAGGGCGGTGGCTACGTGCAGGATATCGGCAAGGCGGTGACCTGCGGTCAATGTGTGGGTCGAGCTCAGGGTTTCGGCACGTTGATGCACGGCCGCCCAATCAACCGGTGTGATTTTGAGGACGCCGGCATTCAAATCCAGCTGGAGGTCCTGAAGCATTTTTTCTCCTTCAGGCAGGGAATAACCTTTAGTGACGTCATTGCGGCGCAGTCGGGTCTGAAGACGCACCGATTGGCGAAATTCCAACAGCAGGAGGCTTGAGACCATCAGGGGGCCATTCAGGGCCGCCATGCTTTGGTCCGCGCGGTCGGAATTGACCTGAGTGCGGTATAGCGCGCATAGGAAAGAGGTGTCCGGAAACGAAATCATCCTTCCTCTCCTTCAAGTTCCGCCGCCCGCATGGCGGCTATTTCGGTCTCCGAGAAAATACGGTCACCCCAGATCGCCTTCCTACGGGCCGCAAAATTGGGTGTGCAAAAGAAACCTGTTCCATCGGGACGCCATGCTGTGAGCATACCTATGGGTTGTCCCCGTTTTTCAATGCAGATGTCCTCCCCTTCCAAAAGCCATGCTTCCAACATGGAAAAGGAGTTCCTCAAATCCCGAACGGTGGCAGTTTTCATTTTGCGGACAAATTATGTCCACGCGGCCATTTAGTCAACCTGGGACAGTCTTTATTGGTTTGGCGAACTGTGTCTGGCGGTATTGAGTCCGATGCAGACTGAATTACTTTTTCCATTCCACTCAACTTACTACCAGTGCACGAAAAAGCCCGGACCCCCTTGCGGGGATCCGGGCTGAAGTCAGGCGGTCAGACAACCTGGAGGTTGGGATCAACCTTCGGGGTTTTTGACGTTGTCAGGGTTGGTGCCCCAGTCGTTGCCGAAGACGTCCACGAGGCGGGTGCCTTTTTTCTCCATGACTTTGTAGTCCTTGCTGAGGTCGGTGACCTTGGCGCTGCCGCTCACGCTGACCCAGGCTCCTTTGTCGCCTTGGAAGACGCCGCCTTTTTTGGTTTTGTCAGGGCTGTAGACGCCGACGGCTTCGGAGAAGGCGTTGGCCATGATGGGGAGCTGGCTGTTGGAGGAGCCATCGTGGCCGGTCACGTAAGCCCAGGCGCATTCACCGGGCATGAGGGCTTGTTGGAAGTCGGGAGCAACGCCGAAGTCGTTGTCGGGGCCTTTGCCGTCTCCGCTGGGGGAGTTTTTGTGCCATGGGTCGCCGGCGATGGCGAAGGGTTTTTCGTCGTCCATGAGCTTGGCCTTGAAGAGTTCGCGGAACGCTTCGTTGGAGCTTTGGTCGGCGGTGGGGTAGGCTTGGTCGTGGTCCTGGGCCCAGGCGTTCATCATGGTGTGAATGCCTTTGCCGGTGGAGGCGACGGACTTCGCGCGGATGCCGGGCATGATCTTGGAGTAGGCTCCGAAGGCGCCGGCGGCAAGCATGGCGATAATGGAGATAACGACGAGGAGCTCGATCAGGGTGAACCCTCGGTTTCGACGGTTGGTGTATTTCATAATGTTGGATGGCGCCGGGCGCCGGTCTGGTTATGTATGTGGTATGGTATGATGAAAACGCCCACTGCACCGGCAGGAGGGATTTTCAACGCGATGGTATCAATTTGCCTGCGGGGAGCAAGGAAAATCAGTAGGGAATTCCCTGATTGAATTGTTGGAGTTAAATACGGATGAAAATCAACTGCTATTCCATCAATTCCTTGATGCGCGGGGCGATGGCGGCGGTCCAGAGGTCGTAGCCCTTGGAGGAAAGGTGGAGAAAATCCGGCATGATTTCCTTGGTGAGCGTGCCGTCCGGCTGGAGGAAAGTGGTGCTGATATCCTGGAAGAAGATATTTTTGTTATCGGCAAGGGGCGGAAGGAGGGCGTTTATCTCGTTGGTGCGCAGGCGCTTGGGGTCGGTGGGCTTTTCGCCGCGGGGGAAGACGCCGAGCAGGAGGATTTTCATGTCCGGCTGTTTGGCGCGGAGGGCTTCGAGGATGGCTTTGATACCGGCGGCGGTGTCTGCGGCCGGGTCCATGCGGTGACCGGTGTTGTTGGTGCCGATCATGAGGACGGTGAGTTTGGGTTTCAGACCATCATAATTTCCGTTTTGGAGACGCCACAGAATATTTTCCGTGCGGTCGCCGCCGATGCCGAAGTTGGCGGCCTGGTAGGGAGCCCAGGTTTTGGCCCACTGATCTTTGCCGTCGGTTTCCCAGCGGCGGGTGATGGAGTCGCCGAGGAAAACGAGCTTGGCTTCGCCTTTCTTCGAGATTTCGTTGAAGGAGAGGTGGCGCTTTGCGTTGTCAGGTTCCTGGCGCGGGCTCGGAGTCAGCGCGGCTGGGATAGTGGATGCGGCGTCGGGTTTGGGGGCATCCTGGCCGGGGGCGGGTGAGGCGCAGAGGCACAGGAGGGAGAGGAGGAGTCGCTTCATGGAGCGCCGGTTTTGCCCGGGGGGACGGGGAAGGGCAAGGTTATTTTTCATGCGCGGGTTTTGGGAGGGCATCGCCAAATCACATCCAGGGGGCGAGGGCATCAATGAGGGCGTCGTCGTCGGGATTCACGCGGAAATTCGGTCCGGCGCTGATTTCCAGTCGTGAGCCGTTCAGCGCCAAGCACTTGAGAACGAGCGGGGCGCTGCCGGGATGGCGCAGAACAATGTCCCTGATGGTCTGGAGGTCGGACCGGGGATCGCGCGAGCCGTCCAGTCGGAGCGTGATCGGGCGGGGGGTGGCGATGGGTTGGCGGCTGTAGGAAGAGCCGGCCGGGGGCAGGGTGTTGTTGGCCGCGGCCATGGCGGCGGTGGGTTCCGGCAGGGTTTTCACGGCCTGGGCGACGAGTTGGAGGGCGTCGCTGCGGTTGTCCTTTTCGATCTTGGCCGTCATTTCCACGACGTTGCCTTTTTCCAGGGTTTTGCCGAATTTTTCGTATTCCTCTCCCCAGACCATGACCTCGGAGGAGCCGGTGAAGTCCTCCAGGCGGAGAATGGCGAATTGTTTTCCTGACTTCGTGTATTTGACGGTGAGTTCGCTGATGATGCCGCCGAATTTTTGTTTTCCACGGCGGTCTTTTTCCGGGATTTCGCTGATGAGGCCGAGTTTCCGGAAAGCGGACGAGGCGAGGGTTGAACGCCAGCGGTCGAGCGGGTGGCCGGAGACGTAAAAGCCGAGGAGTTCTTTTTCGTCATTGAGCATCTGCGCGGCCGACCATGGTTCCGGCTTGAGGGCCATGGTGTTCTGGGCCGGGGCGGGGGTGGCGTCGAGTTCCTCGCCGAAGAGGGAAAATTGGCCGGCGGCTTTGTCTTTTTGCGTGGAGGCGCCGGCGGCGATGGCTTGGTCAATGCGGATGAAAAGCGACGCGCGGTCCTCGCCCGTCCAGTCGAAGGCGCCGGATTTGATGAGACCTTCCAGAATGCGTTTATTGACCGCGCGGCCGTCCACGCGGCGGGCAAAGTCCTCCATGCTTTTGAAGGGGCCGTTTTCATGGCGTTCCGTCAGCACCATGCCGCAGGCCGCTTCGCCGACGCCTTTGATCGCGGCCAGGCCGTAGCGCACGCCCCACTGGCCGTCCGCCGTCTTTTCCGGCAGGAACTGGACGCCGCTGTGGTTGGCGTCCGGCGGCAGGATGGCGATGCCCATGGCCTGACACTCGCCGACGAAAATGGCGATCTTGTCCGTATTGCTGATTTCATTGCTCAGCACGCCGCACATGAACTCCACCGGGTGGTTGGCTTTCAGATAGGCGGTTTGATAGGTGACCAAACCGTATGCCGCGGAGTGGGACTTATTGAAGCCATAGCCGGCGAATTTTTCCAACAAGTCGAAGATGTCGTTGGCGCGTTGTTCCGGGATTTGGTTCGTGTCCGCGCAGCCCTTCACGAAGATCTTGCGCTGCTGGGCCATTTTTTCCGGATCCTTCTTACCCATGGCGCGGCGGAGAAGGTCGGCGGCTCCCAGGCTGTATCCGGCCAGGAGGTTGGCGGCTTTCTGCACCTGTTCCTGGTAGATCAGAATGCCGAAGGTCTCGCGGCTGACGTCCTCCAGCAAGGGGTGGAGGTATTCCACTTTCTGCTTTCCTTTTTTACGGTCGATGAAGTCCGGGATCAGGTCCATCGGGCCTGGCCGGTAAAGGGCGATGAGCGCGATGATGTGGTCGATGCTTTCGACGCCGAAGTTTTTGCAAAGGTTGGCCATGCCGCCGGATTCCAGCTGGAACACCGCGATCGTCGCGCCGCGGCTGAGGAGTTCGAAACTGGGCGTGTCGTCCAGCGGGATGTGGGAAATATTGAAGTCCGGCGTGTGGCGGTGGATCAACTTCACCGCGTCATTAATAACCGTTAGTGTCTTCAGCCCCAGGAAGTCCATTTTGAGCATCCCGAGTTCTGTCAGGGGGCTCATGGCCAGCTGGGTGACCACTTCGTCCGCATTGCCGCGCGTGAGGGGGAGGAAATCCGACAGGTCCTGCGATCCGATAACAATACCGGCCGCGTGGATGCCGACCCCGCGGGTGAGGCCTTCCAGTTTTTCGGCGGTTTCGTAAAGGCGCGCCACGGCGGGGTCGTTGTCGATCGCGGCCTTCAGGTCGGGGTTTTTCTTCTTGGCCGAGGTCAACGTGATGCCGAGTTCCGCGGGGATCATTTTGGCCACGCGGTCCGTGTCGCCATAACTCATGCCCAGCACGCGGCCGCAGTCGCGGATGACGGATTTCGCGCCTAGGGTGCCGAAGGTGATGATGTGGCTGACGCAGCGCTCGCCGTATTTCTGGCGGACGTATTCGATGACTTCCGGCCGCCGGGTCTGACAAAAGTCCACGTCGATGTCGGGCGGGCTGACGCGTTCCGGATTGAGGAACCGCTCAAAAATCAGGCTGAAACGGAGAGGATCGCAATCCGTTATTCCCAGGGCATAGGCGACCAGCGAGCCGGCGGCGGAACCGCGTCCCGGACCCACGGGGATGCCGTTGTCCTTGGCCCATTTGATGAAGTCCCATACGATGAGAAAATAGCTGAGGAAGCCCATCTTCGTCATGATCTCCATCTCGTAATCAAGACGCTGTTGCAGCTCCGCCTCGCGGGCGCGCTCGCCGAAGCGGACCTCCAGGCCCTCGCGGCAAATACGTTGGAAATACTCCTCGCGCGGGCTGCCGTCCGGCGAGTCGAACTGCGGGTATTTTTCCGAGGACGTGGAGTCCAGTTTGATATTGATATCGACCTTGTCAGCGATTTCCAACGTGCTCCACAAAGCCTGCGGAACATGTTTGAATAGTTTATGCATCTCCTTGGGGGTCTTGAAGTAAACCTCCTCCGAGTATTTCATGCGGTTTTCGTCAAAGACCATCTTGCCGGTGCCGATGCAGATCATGACATCGTGCGCGGCGTGGTCCGTGCGGTCGAGAAAATGGACGTCGTTGGCGGCGACGGGTTTGATGTTATACTCCTGCGCCCATTCCAGGAGCTGCATGGTGCATTTCCGCTGCGCCTCCGCCACGTCGCCGTTGATGTGGTCGTGCAGCTCCAGGTAAAAATCGTCCGCCCAGCGCTCCTTGAACCATTCCAGGGTGCTGCGCGCGTGGTCGAGCTGGCCGTTGCGGATGGATTCGTTGATTTCGCTATTAAGACAACCTGATAGGATGATCAAACCATCGCCATAGGTTTCGAGGTCCTTGCGGTCCGTGCGCGGTTTGTAATACTGGCCGTCAAGGTGCGCGCGGGAGACGATTTTCGACAGGTTCTGGAAGCCGGCGGCATTCTTCGCGAGAACCGTCAGGTGGTAGTTGTTTTTGAAACCGGGCACCTCCTTGCGCAGTTCCTTTTCGCGCGGCGCGACGTAAAGCTCGCAGCCGATGATGGGTTTGATTTTCGCCTTTTTCGCCGCCTGATAAAAGTCGATGCAGCCGTAAAGATTTCCATGATCCGTCATGGCGACGGCGGGCATTTTCAGCTTCACCGCCTTGGCGATCAACTCGTCGATGCGCACCGCCCCGTCGAGCAGGGAGAACTCGGTGTGGACGTGGAGGTGGACGAAGGATTCGGGTAACGCGGGGGCAGCCATGGGGAGGATCAGTCTGGAACAGGCTTCCGGCGGCGGCAAGCGGCGTGGGCAGGGCGCGGAAACTTCTTGCCGCGCGGCGGGCAATCCCTTATTTCCAGTCAGGGTGGAAAAATTCGTCCTTTTTGCGCCCCGAACCCCCAGATGAAACCCCTACGTCATCCCCGCCGCGGCGGTGCCTTGCTGCTATCCTCGGCACTAATTTTCCTTCCCGCCCATTCCTCCCGTGCGGCGTTGAAAATCAGCGAGTTCCTTGCCTCGAACACCCAGGGGATCCGGGACGCGGAGGGGGACCGGAATGATTGGATCGAGATCCTGAATCCCGACGCGGCGCCGGCGGTTTTGACGGGGTATTATTTGACCGACGATGCCACGAAACCGAAAAAATGGCCCTTTCCGGCCGTGACCCTTCCTTCCGGCGGCACGCTCCTGGTGTGGGCCAGTGAAAAAGACCGGCGCGTGGCCGGGGAGGAATTGCACACCAACTTCAAGCTGAGCTCCGCGGGGGAATATCTCGCGCTGCGCAAAGACGACCCCGCAATCGCCGGCGGCACTCTGGTGGAACACGAATACGCGCCCGCCTATCCGGCCCAATATGCCGATCTATCCTACGGCCTCGCCCAGCAAAACAGCACCGTGGTCCCCATCACCACCGGCACCGCCGCGAAGCGCTTCACGCCTTCCAGCGATGTGTTGGACGTGAAGGAAGGCCTGAATCCCGCGACGTGGATCGCGACGGCTTTCAATGATGCCGCCTGGACGTCCTGCACGGTTCCTGTCGGTTATGGGCGCGATGCCTCGGACGCCTATGATCTGCTGGTCACGCCGGGTTCGTCCTCGGACACGGAAGCCGCGATGTTCACCGGAGCAAAGATTTCCTGTTATCTGCGGGTGCCATTCACCGTGGCGAATCCAGGCGCCGTCCAGGCCGTGACTTTGCGGATGAAAGCCGATGATGGATTTGCCGCCTATCTGAATGGCGTCCCCGCGCCGGTGGCCGATGAAGTGGTGCCGGATGCGTTATTGTGGGATACTCCATCGCGTTGGGAACCCACGGACGCGGAGTCCCTGACATGGAAAGTTTACAGCATTCCCGTCAGCCGGCTGCAAACCGGAACGAATGTCCTATCCATTCATGGCGTGAATGCCTCCGCCTCCAATAACGACTTTCTGTTGCTTCCGGAGCTTACCCTCACAACCAGCGATGCCAGCCTGACGGGAGCCATCCAGTATTTCCGGCAACCGTCCCCGGGCACTCCGAATTTCAACGGCATCGCCAATCCCGGCCCGGTCATCAGCGGGGTTCCCCAGACCCTCCCGCCGCCCGTCACCACCGCAGGCACCGTGACGCTGCCTATCACCGCCACCATCCAATCGACGGCTTTTCCACTGGGCTCCGCGTCCTTGAAATGGCGCGTGGGATATGCCGCTGAAAGCGCGGTCGCCATGAAGGACGACGGCACCGGCGGCGATCAAATCGCCGGCGACGGTCTGCACACCGGGGTCATCACCATCCCCTCCCTGGCTGCGGGGGCCATGGTGCGTTGGCGCGTGACGGCCACGGACACCGCTCCGGCTCCGGTCACCACCACCGACCCGCCCTATCCGGATCCGGCTGATTCCCCGCAGTATTGGGGGACGATAGGCGCGGCGCCTCTAACGGCATCCTCGCAACTTCCCGTATTGCATTGGTTCACGGCCAACGCCGGCGGCGCGGGCACTAGCGCGGGCAGTGTCGGGTCGATTTTTTATAATGGGGAATTCTACGACAATGTCCGCTTCAGCCTGCATGGGCAGTCCACCGCGGCCTTTGCCAAAAAGAGCCATGACATCGATTTCAATCAGGGCTTTAAATTCCGTTACAACGCCGGCGAAAAACGCGTGAAGGACGTGAACCTCCTCTCCAATTGGGCGGACAAATCCAAAGTGCGCACCACCCTCGCCTACGAAACCCATCGGCTTGCCGGCCAGCCCGCCTTGTTCGCGTTTCCGGTCAGGGTCCAGCAGAATGGAGCGTTTTTCAGCATCGCCGACATGGTGGAGGAGGCGAATGACGATTTTTTGGAACGCAACAATCTGGATCCCGACGGGGCGCTGTATAAGATGTATAACGTTCTCGACAGCGCCACCAACGGTATTGAAAAAAAGACCCGCACCTGGGAGGGAAACACGGATCTCAACACGCTCATCGCCCAACTGAATCCCGGAAATGTCATCACCACGCGGCGGCGTTGGGGGTATGACAATGTGGATATTCCCAATCTGATCAACTATCTCGCGGTGACGGCTTTGATCATGAACTTCGATCAGGGGCATAAGAATTACTATCTATACCGCGACTACCGCGATGCCGGGGAGTGGAAGGTGCTGCCGTGGGATGTGGACCTGAGCTTCGGTCACACGTGGACGTCCACGGCGAGTCCGAATTTCGGGGCCTCCTACTTTGATGATCATATCGACAGCACGCGGAACATCCGCATCGGCGCGCTCAACCGGATCAAGAGTCTGGTCTATGATGCGCCGGAGTTGAACAAGCTTTTTGTCAGGCGGTTGCGGACCTTGATGGATCATTATTTTGTCTCCCGCACGGCCACCGATGGGCATTTTGAATCGCGTATCGCCGCCTTGTTGGATCTGGTGGATCCGCCCGGATTGGGCACGGCTTCGGACGCTTATTTGGATGCGGCGAAGTGGGGATTCTGGACCATGACCACCAACACCGGTGCGGGAAACAGTGCGGTGAACCGCACGGTGACGGATGCGCTCTGGCCCAGCTACACGCCGCGGCAAATGGCCCGCCGCATCACGGATCCGACCGCCAATATCGCACCCTATCCATTTTCCACCGCCTACACCGGCTACGGCGGCACCACGGATACTCGCCCCTCCTTCCTGGCCGGGCGGCGGGCGGCGCTTTATGGCGGCGGGGCAGCGGCGCTGAGCGGCGGCGAAGCGATCCCGGCCGCGCAGGTGGCGGTGCCTAACGTGGGGTTCGGGGCGATGCAGGTGAATCCCGGGAGCATGGGTCAGGACCGCGAATACTTCACCATCAGGAACAACTCCGGCATTTCCATCGATGTGTCAGGATGGAAAGTGGGCGGCGGCCTGGATTACACCTTTCCTGGCGGAACGGTCATTCCGGCTTACACTTCCGGCACGGAGAATGTGGGATTGCTTTTCGTGGCTAAAAACCCGCGGCTTTTCCGCACCCGGACCACCACTCCCACCGGAAATCAGTTTTGTTATACCGTGGGCGGATATGCCGGTCAGCTTTCCGCGCGGGGCGGGCCATTGGAGCTGAGAAATGCGGCGGGCACCTTCGTGGCGACCACCACTATTCCGGCGGCGCCCACGACTTTGCAGCAGTCCCTGCGCATCGGTGCTATCATGTATGCGCCGGCCGGGCCGGACTCCGCGGAGTTCGCGCTGAATCCGGTTTGGAAGGCCGGGGATTTTGAATACATCGAGCTGGTGAACACCGGGTCGGCCACGCTGGACCTGGGCGGCGCGGCTTTCACGGCGGGGGTGGGTTTTGTGTTTCCGGCCGGGACCTCCCTTGCGGCCGGGGCGCGGCTGATCGTGCCGGCTTCCGCGGCGGCTTTCGCGGCGCGATACGATGTCGCGGGCACTGGATTGCCGGCGCGGGTGGCGGGCGGTTTCACGGGTGATTTGGACAATTCCGGAGAGCGCCTGCAGCTGGTGGATGCCGTGGGCGAGGTGGTGCTGGATTTCCGTTATGAAGACGGCTGGTATTGGCCGGCCACGGAATCCGGCCGCGCGTTGGTTTTCACCGAACCCACGGCATCGACCGCATGGAGTGACTGGGGGAATGCCGGAAACTGGTCCCCGGGAGCGTCCGCGAACGGTTCGCCGGGGATCGGGGAAGCGGCGGGGCCGGTGGTTTATAACATTTGGAAATTCGACCGCTTTGCGCCTATTCAATGGGAGACGACCGCCACCAGCGGCGCCTCCGCGGATCCGGAGCGGGATGGGAATAACAACCTTTTGGAATACGCCCTCAATCTGGATCCCGCCGCTTCAGACACGGCGATCCCGGTCACGGCTTCCCTGGTGAATGTGGGAGGGACGGACTTTCCGGCGCTGACTTTCCGGCGCCGGGTGGGAGCCGCGGACATCGCCTATCATCCGGAAACCTCGACGGACCTGACCGCGGAATCCTGGCAGGAAATGACCACCTTGCATGGCAGTCCCGTGGCGGCCGGCGCGGAATTCGAGGAGGTGACTTATCGGCTGACGGTGCCGGTGTCGGCGGTGCAGCGGCGGTTTATGCGGCTGAGAATTTCGCCTTTGCGTGCAATTCCTTGAAGAAAACCGGCGGCTTCCGCGTCTGATTTTGCAGGTGGGCGGTCAGGTTGACAACCAGGCCGCCCGCCCTGACTTTCAGCCCTGTTTTCCCCAACGCCCACTATGAAGTTCCCCGCATTCCTTCCGCTTTGCCTCGCCCTGTTTTCCGTGGGTTTGGCGTCCTCCGCTTTTGCGCAACAAGAGGCTCCCGCCGCTCCGCCCGCCGTGCCCACCGAGCCGAATGCGGAACAAATCGTGGCCTTGGTGCAAGCCAGCCGCGCGGTGAAGGACCGGGATTTGCGCGGGGTGCTGACCAAGGATGACCTGGAAGTGCCGTTCGTGGTGAGCCTGAAGGCGGACTACATACGCTTCGGTTTTGATAACCCGAAACAGATCATCCATCTGGACCTGAAGCAAAAAGGTTCCGAGCTGCGCGAAGTCGTGGCCGGGTCCAACAAGCCGGTCCCGGAAAAGCGTTATGCGGAAGGCATCCGGGGCACCGATCTGACTTATGAT
>JAQGPD010000088.1 GCA_028293305.1 Verrucomicrobiales bacterium
TCGTGCTGTGGGTGGACGGCCATGGGACGCGGTCCGCGGCGGAGTTCACGGTGATGGGAAAATATGTCAGGACTGACGAGGGGTTGCCTGCGGCCACGGGGCAAACCTACACCTTGCCGGCGGGGGCTTTTTTCAGTTTGGACCGGGGGCTGATTACGCGGGTGACCATGTATTACAACCTTGCGGATTGGCTGCGGCAGGTGGGCGCGGAGCCGGGGAGCTTCCGGCTTTGAGGCGCGGGCCGGGGCCGAAGCCTGTGCCCGCAGGACTTGTCAGGGTATGTTGGATTTGACTTGATAGCGGCACTGGCGGGAAAGCAGCCATTTCACGCCGAACATGTCCGTGGTGGCGCGGAGGGCGCGGTTTCCAAAGCCGTATTTGCTCACCCCGCTGACGCGGGCGCGGTGGTTGACGGGCATCTCCGTCAGCTTGAATCCGCCGCCTTTGATGAGCGCGGGGATGAACCGGTGCATTCCGCGGAAGAGGATGAGACAATCCCGGCACGGGGTGCGCAGGACTTTCAGGGTGCATCCGGTATCGCGCACGCCGTCGCCGGTGAAGCGGCTCCTGACAAAATTCGCGATGCGGCTCTGGAGGCGTTTGAAGGTGGTGTCGCGGCGCTTCGCGCGGTAGCCGCAGACGAGATCATAGCCTTCATTCAGCTTGGCCAGCATGGCGGGGATATCCCGTGGATCGTTCTGCAAATCGCCGTCCAGCAAGGCGATAACCGGGGCGGTGGCGGCCATGATTCCGGCGTGCATGGCGGAGGATTGGCCGCGGTTTTCCGTGAATTCCAACACCCGCACGCCGGGTTGCCGGGGAATGTTGGCGACGGTTTGGTCCGTGGAGCAGTCGTCCACCAGGAGGATTTCCAAGTCCTCGCCGGGCAGGGCGGCGGTGATTTCCTGGAGGAGGGCGGCGACGTTGCCCTCCTCATTGTAGAGGGGTATAACAAGGGAAAGGGAAGGCATGGCGGGCAGGGGGGAGGGAGGAAAATTTGGAAATTTGGAAATTAAGAAATTAAGAAATAGGGAAATGGAAATGGGAATGGGGGAGTTCAGTCGTTGAAGTCGGGTTGATAGCCCCGGCACACGAAAACCTTGATGCGCCGGAGCGGGAGGCCACGCTGCATGGTGTCGAAAAGGGTCAGGGGGCGGACTTCCTGGAAGGATTCCAACAAACGCGCCGGGGCCTCCATGCGGTCGGAGGTGGTGAAATACAGCGCGGTGCGGTCCTGATAGGCACTGCGTCCGGCGGAGGTGGAACTGTAGCCGGGCCAGAAATGATAGTCACTTTCCGGCACCGGCCCGGCGGGGATCTGCACGAGCGGATGCCGCACCGTGGGGCGCATGACCGGGAGGTCGGCCGGCAGGTGGAAATTCAAAATGGAGGCCAGGTTTTCATCCGAAGCGATGAGGAACAATCCGCCCGGGGCCTGCGGCGCCGTCTCGCGGATGATGGCCGTGGCCTCCCGGCAGGCGGGGATCCAGCCGCGCCAGTCGCGCGAGCGGTCGCGGCTGTAGGAGAGTGGCACGCCCGCATGGCGGAGGAGGTCCGTGTCCAACGTGAGAGGTGTCAGGATGAGCGCCGGCAGGACGCAGAGCCACTGGAGGTGGTTCTTGAAAGGCAGATGGACGATGTGGTTTTCCCAGGCCCAGGGCAACGCCAGGCACAGGGCGGGCAGGGCCGGCGCCAGCCAGGAAGCGCGGGCTCCGGCGCAAAGGGAAAATCCGATGGCGGCCACCAGCGGCGGCACGCTGAAGGCGGCGATGAACCGCGCGCCATCCGACACGCGCCAGCCCTGCACGCTCTTCCAAACGGCCCATGCCATGGCGGCGAAAATCACCGGACTCAACAGCGCCAGCCATTGTCCGGTCAGGGCGAACGGCGCTGAAAAATGCAGCGCCGCATCCGGCGGGAGCAGCGCGTCCCGCCATTCATAAAATCCGCTCCAGGCATTCCGCCGGTTCCAATCATACACCGGCCATAACATCAACGCGAAATCCACCAGCATGAGCCACGGGCCCGGACGGCGGAGCAATCCGCGCCATCTCCGGGAGCCCGTCAGGAGAATCATGGTCCCGAAAATTCCCCATGCGGCCCCATACCAGCACAAAAATCCCGCGCCGAAAAGCAGGCCTGCCAAAGGCCAATGCCCATCCCACGCGGACGCCCGCCGCAGCCCGCGCCACACCGCCACCATGCCCGCGATCAGGAAAAACACCCCCGCCGTTTCCGGCCGCATCTGCACCGCCGCAAGGTTGGCCATGGGCGTGAGATTGAATAACGCGACCGTCCAGCCAGCGGTTTTTTCTCCGGTCAGGGACCGTGCCAGCCGATACAGCATCCAACTGGCCGCCGCCATCAGCAAGGGCGCCAAAAACCTGACTCCCAACGCGGTTTCTCCCCAGAAAACCGATCCTGCCCCCGCGAACCAGGCGGGAATATTCCCCCCGCCGATGCCCGCGACCGCGGGATGCCGGATGGTTTCCAACAACTGCGCCTCCGCCGGACTGATCTCCAGCAGCCCGGCCATGATCCAGCGCAGCACCGTGAGCACGGCGAGGCTTTGGATCAGCAGACGTTGGGTGAAATTGTATTCCATGAAGGAAAGAGCCGCCGCGCGCGGGGACGGCGGCGGAACCCTTTCGTTCTGTCATGCCTCCCCCTCCAACAAGCGCAAACGGGCGCCCAAAACATCCCGCCGTAAAATCCCGGGCGCGGGGCGTCAGCGGACTTTGATGGATTTGAGCACGGTCTCCATGGCATCCCCGTGCTCGTCCAGGGCGCGGAAGGGACCCTGACAAAGCAAAATCAGCGCCTTGTCCCCTTCTTTCCTAACGTAGGTCACCGGGTTCACGCTGTATTTCTCCGTGTCCCCGCCGTCGG
>JAQGPD010000260.1 GCA_028293305.1 Verrucomicrobiales bacterium
CAGGACGGTATAGCTGCCGCGTTCCGTGAAGCCGAGGACGGGATCGTCCGCGATTTCCGAGGTAAAACGGATGCAGCGGCTGCACATGATGCAGCGCTCGTCGTCGAGGGTGACGCGCGGGCCGATCTGGGTGTGTTTTGGTTTCTTGACCTTGTTTTCCTGGAAACGGGATTCGCCGCGGCCGTGCTCGACGGAGAATTCCTGCAGGCTGCACTCGCCGGCCTGGTCGCAGATCGGGCAGTCGAGCGGGTGATTGATGAGCAGGAACTCCATGACGCCTTTGCGGCATTCCTGGACGAGCTTGCTTTCCGTGCGGATGCCGATGCCTTCGGAGATGGTGTTGGCGCAGGCGATGGCGGCGCGGGGGCTCCACATGATTTTGGCGAAACCGTGCTCGTCTTTCTCCACCTCGGTCGTGCCGGGGGCGGGACGGGCGGGCATGCCGGTTTCCACCAAGCACATGCGGCAGTTGCCGGGGCTGCTGAGTTTCGGGTGGTAACAATAATGCGGAACGTCCACGGCGGCCTGACGAAGGGCCTCGATCATGCGGGTTCCTTTGGGGAATTTGAGCCATTGGCCATTCACCTGGACATTCACAAGATCCACGGGGGGGGCCGCCGGGCCGGAAGGTTGCGTCGCTGTGCTCACAGGGTAGGGCTGATTTTTGGTCGGAAATGCTGGGAAAATTCCCCGATTCCCGACTATGAACGCGCCCTAAAGAGCGGCAAGGCGATTTTGTGAAAAATTTCACAAGCGCGGGAGGGGGCGGAGGCTGTTTTTTTCCGGACAGCGCTTTTTTGCCATGTTCGGGTGAAATTTGCAAACGTTGGGGTGGATCCGCGCATAGAACATGGCGTGTGGCGTCTCAATTGCTGCTACTCTTAATCTTCGCACCTTCGGAATGATTTTTTCCGATTCCCCATTTCATCGCCCATGAAAATTGTCCTCCGCCCTTTCAGAAACCTTGCCCACGATTCGCACCGCACGCTGGAGGTCCCGTCACGAAGCCACTGCCGGATTGGCTGGTTGGCGGGGGCGTGGCTCGCTTTGGTCATCCAGCAAGCCGGGCACGCGGCGCCGCCTCCGGGGATTTTGAACCATCAGGGACGCATCGCGGTGTCCGGGGAGAACTTCACCGGCACCGGGCATTTCAAATTTGCGTTGGTCAATGCGGCGGGGACGGTGAGGTATTGGTCGAATAATAATAGCGGCACCGGCGGCGGCCAGCCCACGGCCGCGGTGCAGGTGCCGGTGAGTCAGGGACACTACGCGCTGGGTCTGGGGGACGCGGGGTTGGCCAATATGACGGTGATTCCGGCCACGGTTTTCTCCGACAACACGGATGTGCGCCTGAGGATCTGGTTTTCAACAAATGGCAGCACCTTCGAGCAACTCACGCCGGATCGTCGCATCACCTCCGCGGGGTATGCGCTGAGCGCAGCCACGGTAACGGACGCCGGGGTCGCGCGGCTGACGGGGAATCAGACTTTCACCGGCACCGTCAATGCGCCCGCCTTCACCGGCAGCGGCACCGGCCTTTCCGGCGTGGCGATCCTGGGGGCTTCCAACACATTTTCGGGAAATCAGAACTTTGGCGGCACGGTGAACGCCACTGCGTTCGTGGGCAACGGAGGGAGCCTGACAGGAGTGGCCAAACTCTCGGGCGGCAATGCGTTCACGGGCAACCAGACGATCAATGGCATTGTCACCGTTCCCTTGCTGATCGGCCCGGCGGGCGCGGCCTTGGCGCTGGGCAGCACCGGGGCGCAGCCGGTGGAACTTTCCGCGGGTGGATTCAAAGTGTTGCGCCTGTTGCCGGGTGCTGCCGCGGATGAACCCAATCTTATTGGCGGCAGTTCCGTCAACACCATCGGTGCGGGCACCACCCGCTCCGTCATCGGCGGCGGCGGCGGCCCGGCGGCACCCAATAGTATTTTGGCCGGCTTTAACAGCGCCACCATCGCCGGGGGTTCCAACAATACGGCCGGGGAATCGAACGCCACGGTGGGCGGCGGCACCGGAAACACCGCGGCGGGTAACAGTGCCACCGTGGCGGGCGGGGAGGGGAACAAGGCTGAGATCGTGCGGGCCACGGTGGGCGGGGGATACTTCAATACCGCCAACAATGATTCCGCAACGGTGGGGGGCGGTTATCAGAATGTCTCCTCCGGGGATTCCTCCACGGTGTCCGGTGGCTGGCTCAATAAGGCCGTCGGCGGGCAATCCGCCGTGGGCGGCGGGTATAACAATGTGATCGCCGTCACGGCCGAGCGGTCCGTCATCGCGGGAGGCTCGGAGAACGAGATCACCGAGGATGACGGGGCCATCGGCGGTGGTTATGACAATACCGTGTCCGGAGACTCGGGCACCGTGGCGGGTGGATGGCTCAATGCTGCCACCGGGGTCGCGTCCGCCATTGGCGGGGGCTACGGCAATACCGCTGCGGGCGTCGATTCCATGATTCCTGGCGGCTTCAACTGTTCCGCCACTGGAAGTTATTCTTTTGCCGCCGGCACCCGGGCGAAGGCGTTGCATTTCGGCTCGTGGGTCTGGGGCGACGGACAGGATGTGGATTTTGCCTCCACGGGCAACAACCAATTCCTCATCCGGGCTTCGGGCAATGTGGGCATCAACAAAAACAATCCGGCTTCCACTTTGGATGTGAACGGCACCCTGGCGGCCAGCGGCACGCTTTCCGGGGGTGGCACGGTGATTGTCGACGCCGCGAATGCGAACACCGGCAACTTCAACAGCGGTCCAGGCCTGCGCTTCGGCAGCGGCACCTCGGGCGAGGGGCTTTTTTCCAAGCGGACGACCGGCTCCAATCAGTTCGGCCTCGATTTCACCACAAATTTCGCCTCCCGCCTCAGCATCTCCAATGGCGGCACCGTCAGCATGACCGGCACGTGCATCGCACAGAGCTTCGTCCCCACCAGTGACCGCAATGCCAAGGAGAATTTTGCCTCTGTGGACCCGCTTGAGGTGCTGGAAAAAGTGGCGGCCCTGCCGATCACGCGATGGAATTTCAAAACCGATACCGAAGTGGCGCACATCGGGCCCATGGCGCAGGATTTTCATGCCGCGTTCCACGTTGGACCGGATGACCGCCACATCGCCACCGTGGATGCCGACGGCGTGGCCCTGGCCGCCATCCAGGGATTGAACCGGAAGGTCGAGGAGGGATTGAAAAACGCTGGAGCCGAGCAGAACCGCGACCTCGCGGACATGGAGGAAAAGGTTGCCGTGCTATCCAAATCCAATGCCCTGCTCGTCGGGGAAAACACGGCCCTCAAACAACGCCTCGAACGCTTGGAAAACGCCGTCGCCGCCTTGGCCGCGCCTGCAAAAAACCAACCTGCCGCCGCTGTCGCCGCCTCCGCCTCCGCCGCTTCCGCCGGGGAAGTCGGAGCAGTCAGGGCAGCCGCCTCCTCCGACGCCCAACCCATCTCCCTGACAAACGCCGTCCAGCCATGAAAAACGTCCACGTTTTCCCCTTCATTTTCCTGGCGGGCGCGTCCGTGGCCGCCGCGCAATCCACCAGCACCGGCGCCACCGCCACGCTCCTTCACGCCCCTGCCGGGGACAGCGGCGGGGGAGGGCAGGTCACCGGCCCCACGGTCACCTCGGAGATTTCGGTCGGCGACGCGGCGTCAGGGATTGTCACGAATGTCTCCGCCAACGGCGTGGTGGCGAAAGGCAATTTTATCGGCCAACTCTATCAGACGGAGTCGTTTGCCATCACCGCCACGCCCCC
>JAQGPD010000117.1 GCA_028293305.1 Verrucomicrobiales bacterium
AAAAACCTACAAGGAACTCCTCACCGCCCGCGATGTCAGCGTGAAAGCCGCCCGCGATAAAATCGAAGGCCTCAAACGCGGCATCAACGAAGCCAAAATCGCCCAGGCCACCGCGGAACTCAATGAAATGGCATCCGGCATGATCAACGAAATCGGCACCGCCGGGGACACCCTGAACCGCCTTGAGGAAATCGTCCGCGAGGACAAGGAAAAAGCCGCCGGCCGCGCCCGCGTCGCCAAGGACAGCATCGATATGTCCGGCATTTCCGCCAAAGCCGGCGAACAGGCGGCCATGGAGGACATGGCCCTCGCCGACTTCGCCGCCGCGGAAGGCATCGCCTTGGATAAACCCGTCTCCACCAGCTCCGGCAGCGGCTCCACCGGCACCTCGGAAACCACCAAATCCATGGGCCCGGCCCAGTCGGAATAAACCCATCGACCTGGACGCCAACGCTTTACGACTACACCTTGCCGTCCACACTCACGCCACCCCGCGCCCTCACGCCCCATGCAAGACCCCTACCGCGCCAGTCCCATGTTGGGCGGCCTCGTCATCTGCCTGGGCGGCGTCCTCCTGGTCATTTGCTCGTATTTTTTATATGACGATGTCGTCGACAAACCCGACATCGTGGACCTTTTGCTGATTTTCGCGGGGATCGGTTATCTCCTTTGGATTCTTGGCAGCATCCTGCTCGCCCGCGCCCGGTTTTCCTCCCTTTGGGCCGGCTTTTTCTGCGGCTTGCTGCTGCTGCCGGGCCTTGTCATCCTCACCACCGCGGTCCGCACGAGGTCCCGCCAACAAATTTGGCGGGAGGCCAATCCCAGTCTGAACGAACGCGCGCAAAAACGGCAATACCGTGATCTGAAGTCGTTATATTGACTTCGGTGACATGGATGGGCCGAAAGATCCGGACCCGTCCTCGGGCGCACGCCCGCGCCGGGCGTGGATCACCGGTTCCGCATGGGACACACCGTCTCCCAACGGACACGGTGCCGCAGTATGCCCGGCTTTTTCCTCGTGTTTGCCCCAGCAGGTGGACGGGATTGCGGAAAACGAGTTTTTTTCAGCATAACTACTTGCGCGAACAGTAATTCCAATGAACAGTTAAAACGTGGATTTTCACAAATCGAACAGTGGAATCCCATCACAATTGTTCGGATGAAAATCAATCCCTGGCATCAATATCCCTGTATCAGCGCCTTTGTGCTAGCCGCCGCGATGGTGTTGTTGCTCTTCAACGGATTTTACATCCTTGACGGCATTCCGGACCGGCCGGCCGCGTTTCACAAAATGCAGCTGAAGGCGACGGCGGGTGGAGTGCTCTGGGTCCTCGGATGCGGGTTGGCTTCCCGCACCCGGAATGACACATGGATCAAAGGCCTGCTTTGCGGGCTGCTATTCATTCCCGGACTGCTTCTGCTCATTCTCACCTCCGGGGGCCAGAATCGTCATGAAATTTGGGAGAAGGCCAACCCCACTCTTGCCGGAAAGCGGGACCGGCGTCAATATCGGGATATAAAGCCGCTATATTGACACCGCCTTGAGCCTCCCCGCCACTCCTCCTCCCTCCGCTGCCCCGCCTATCGCTCCCGTCCTGCCGGCCGGGCCCCATCTTCCTCCCTGGGCTTCGGAAATCGCCGCGCTTTATGAGAGCCATGCCGCCAGTCAATTCGTGCTCCATGGAAATGTGCAGGACTCGCTCCTCCTTCCCGGCATGGGCGACCCCCGGCTTGGGAAGCTGGATGACTACGTCTTCGAAGTCCTCATCCCCCAGTTCGAAGTCATCCTGACCTACGACCTCGGTGGCGGCCTGCGCGTCATCCGCGGGCAACCCATTTTCGCCTCCTGGCCCAGCGCCCCGGCCCAGGGCGGCCTCATGCCCCGCGCCCCCCGCGAAGCCATCGACCTCCTCACGCACTACGCCCGCTACGCCTCCAATGTCCGGCGCGCCAAAGGAGCGGCCACCCGCATCGCCTTCCTTCTCAGGGACGCCCACCTCGCCATCCCCGCGCTGCAGGGCGGCCTGAACTACGATCTCAACGCCATGGCCCTCCAAGTCAAAAATTGGGCCAGTGAACCGCTGCTCACCGAGCATCCCTTCGCCACCTTCCTGCTCACGGAAAACCTGAACGACCTTCACCCGCTCATCTCCCGCGACCCCCGCTCCGCGAATATCCGCGTGCCCCTGCCCCCGCCTGCGGAACTCGGCCGCACCTTCCAGCGCCTGGCCCCCAAATACCCCACCGCCCTCGGCCCATGGAGCGGCCAATGGGATCTCCCCGCCGCCCAACTCGCCGGAGCCACCCTGGTTTCCATCGAAAGCCTCCTCAAAACCAAGGAGCATCGCCGGGAAGCCATCAGCGCCAATGATTTATCCCGGCTGAAAAAGGAATTGGTGGAGAAGGATTGTCAGGATCTCATCGAGTTCATCGAGGCCGACCGCACCCTGGACGACCTCCACGGTCAGGAAAACGTCAAGGCCTGGCTCCGGCAGGACCTCGCCCTCTGGCAACAGAACGACCTCGCCGCCATGCCCATGGGCTACCTTTTCTGCGGCCCCGTGGGCACCGGGAAAACCTACATGGTGGAATGCCTCGCCGGGGAAGCCGGCGTGCCCGTGGTGAAACTCAAGAACTTCCGCGACCGCTGGGTCGGAAGCACCGAGGGCAACCTGGAAAAAATCTTCAGCCTGCTCCAAGCCCTCGGAAAATGCTATGTCTTCATCGACGAGGCCGACCAAGCGCTCGGAAAACGCACCACGGACGGCGACAGCGGAGTCGGTGGCCGCGTTTACTCCATGATGGCCAAGGAGATGTCCAATAGCGCGAATCGCGGCCGCATCGTCTGGATCCTGGCCTCCAGCCGGCCGGACCTCATTGAGGTGGATCTCAAGCGTCCGGGCCGGGTGGACGTAAAAATACCGATTTTCCCCACCCTGACAGCTCCGGAAGGATTCTCGCTCCTGCGCGCCCTCTGCAAAAAGAAGAGTGTCCTCCTGGACGAATCCGCCTTGTCCGCTCTGGAAGCCCATATCCCTCAATGGCTAACCCCCGGAGCCGCGGAATCGTTGGCGGTCAAAATCTATCGTTTGGTCAAAACCCAGGGCAAAACGCCGCTCGAAGCCGCGCTCGCCTGCCTGCAGGACTACCAACCCGCCGTGGCCACCTCCATCATGCAGTTTCAAATCGACCTTGCGGTGACGGAAGCCAGTGATTTGGGATTTGTCCCGGAGCCGCTCCG
>JAQGPD010000125.1 GCA_028293305.1 Verrucomicrobiales bacterium
CACCATGCAGGTGGGCGAAACCAAATTCACCGCCCCCAACGAAAACATCCCCGACGGCTGGGAAGGCGTGGACATCGGACCGGAATCCGTGAAGCTTTTCAGCGAGGAAATCGCCAAAGCCAAAACCATCCTCTGGAACGGCCCCATGGGCGTTTTCGAAATCAAAGCCTGCGCCAAAGGCACCTTTGACATCGCCGAAGCCATCGCCGCAAACTCCGCCGCGAAAACCATCATCGGCGGCGGCGACAGCGTGAAAGCCGTGAAAAAAGCCGGTGTCGGCGACAAAATGACCTTCATCTCCACCGGCGGCGGCGCCAGCTTGGAACTCCTTGAAGGCAAGGAACTTCCTGGAGTCGCCGCCCTCGCTGACAAATAATCAGGGGCGGCCCCTGGCCGTCTGCCCTGATTCCAATAACCAACTCAAAAATGGCCGCCGGGAGGTTTCCCGGCGGCTTTTTCGCGATACCTCTGAGACCGTAAATCCCTGAGAATCAACCACACAGAATCCCCAAACCGTCGCGCTCACTTGGAAATGGAATTTTTCCGCCGCCCGCATCGGAAATGCTTGTGTTTCCCACGTCCCTTTGTGGCAAAATGTTCAATTCCCTCCGCATCCAGCCACCGCTGGACCGCGTTGGGTTGACTCTGCCGGAAAGCCTGCCCGATTTCCCGCGTAGTCTTATCAGCCCCATGCCCTTTTCCCCCTCAGGGCTCTTCTGAAATCCGCCATGTCCTCCGCCACCCGATTCCCCTCCGACCGCCCGGTTTCCCTGGCCTTTTTGCCTTCGGCCCTTCTGCCCTTCCTCGTCGCCTCCGCCGCCCTGGCCGCGCCCACCGACCCCGCCGCCGGCACCTCCCCGCTTTATAATCGCGATATCCGCCCGATCCTATCCGATAACTGTTTCAACTGCCACGGCCCCGACTCCGCCTCCCGCAAGGCCGGCCTCCGCTTGGATACTTTTGAAGGCGCCACCACTCCCAACAAAGATGGCGTGGTGGGCCTGATTCCCGGAAAACCCGACGAGAGCGAAATCATCAAACGCGCCCTGACCACGGATGTGGATGACGTGATGCCCCCGCCGGAAACCCACAAATCCCTCAAGCCGGAGCAAATCGACACCCTCAAACGCTGGATCGCCGAAGGAGCCAAATACCAGGCCCACTGGTCGTTCATCGCCCCGCAGCTGCCCGCCATCCCGGCCGTCGCAAAAAAAGATTGGGTTAAAAACCCCATCGACCAGTTTGTCCTGGCCAATCTGGAAGCCAACGGCCTGCAACCCAGCCCCGAAGCCGACCGCCGCACCCTCGCGCGCCGCGTCAGCCTGGACCTCACCGGCCTGCCTCCCGAGCCCGCCCTGGTGGAGGCTTTTGTCAGTGATCCCGATCCCCAGGCCTATGAAAAACTCGTGGACCGGCTGATGGCCTCCCCCGCCTGGGGCGAGCACCGCACCCGCTATTGGCTGGACTATGCGCGCTACGCCGACACCCATGGCATCCATTTCGATAACTATCGCGAAATGTGGCACTACCGCCAAAACGTGACGGAAGCCTTCAACCGCAACCAACCCTTCGACCAATTCACCATCGAGCAAATCGCCGGAGACCTGCTCCCCAACCGAACTCTCGAGCAACAAATTGCCTCCGGCTTCAACCGCTGCAACATCACCACCAACGAAGGCGGAGCCATCGCCGAGGAATACCTTGTGCTCTATGCCCGCGACCGCGTGGAGGCCACCTCACAAGTCTGGCTGGGACTCACCACCGGCTGTGCTGTATGCCATGATCACAAATTCGACCCGGTGACGCAGAAGGAGTTCTATCAACTGGCGGCATTCTTCAATAACACCACGCAAAACGCGATGGACGGCAACATAGCCGAAACGCCGCCCATGGTGGTCGTCCCCCCCAAAGAGGATCGCGAACGCTGGGACGCCCTGCCCGCGGTCATCGCGGACACCGGTTCCCGTCTTGAAAAACGCAAAATAGACGCCCGCCCCGAGTTCGTGGCCTGGCTCGCCGCCACCAAGCCTGACTATTTCCAGGCCAGCGCCAGCACCGGCGATTTCCGGCTCAATATCCCGCTCAACGAGGCCGCCGGTCCCGCCGTCTCCGCCAAAACCCCCACCGGCGTCCTCACCGCGCCAGCCGCCGCCGGCGTTGCCGCCATCGACGGCCCGGTGGAAGGAAAGGGCTATCAAGTCACCGCCGGAACCACCGTGGAATTCCCGGGCAAGGACGGATTCGAGCGCGACACGCCATTCAGTTATGGAGCCTGGGTGAGGATCCCCAAGGACAGCCCCTCCGGCGCGATTTTCGCCAGGATGGAGTCCGCAAATGCCTACCGCGGCTGGGACCTCTGGCTGGAGCAGGGGCGGGTCGGCACCCACATCATCGGCAAATGGAGTTCGGACGCTTTGAAAGTCGTCACCAAAAAACCGATCCCCGCCGAGCAATGGCAGCACGTTTTTGTAACCTATGACGGATCTGGAAAAGCCGCGGGCGTGACGGTCTACGTCAATGGAAATGCCGAACCCGTCAAAATCGATGCCGATTCCCTGACAGGTTCCATCAAAGGTGAAAATCCTATCAAACTCGGCCAACGCCACCAGAGCGACCGCCTCGACGGCGTCACGCTCCAGGATGTGCGGCTTTACAACCGCCGGCTGGATGCGGCCGAGGTCGCTTCCCTCTCCCGTTCCCCCGCCCTGGCCAGGATCCTGACCAAACCCGCCGCCCAGCGCACTCCGGCGGAAGTGGACACGCTTTTTGCATGGTATTTGGAAACCCAGGACAAACCTTCCGCTTCCCTGCGTGAGGAAATCGCCAAGCTGGAGCAGGAAAAAACCACTCTCCGCGGCCGCAGCGCCGTCACCCACGTCATGCAGGAAAAAGGTGGCGAAGCCGAAGCCTACCTCCTCATGCGCGGTGCCTATGACAAACGCGGCGACCGTCTCACGCCGGCCACCCCCGCGGTCCTCCCCGCCATGCCGGCGGATCTTCCGAAAAACCGCCTCGGCTTTGCCCAATGGCTGCTGCGCCCGGAACATCCCCTCACCGCCCGCGTGACCGTGAACCGTTTCTGGCAGGAAGTCTTCGGCACCGGCCTCGTCGCCAGCTCGGGCGACTTCGGAGTCAGCGGCCAGCTGCCCACCCATCCGGAATTGTTGGATTGGATGGCCGTCACGTTCCGCGACCAAGGTTGGAATCTGAAGGAATTCTTCCGCCAGATGGTCACCTCCGCGACCTACCGCCAATCCTCCAAAGTCACGCCGGAACTCCTCGTCCGCGATCCCTCCAACAAGCTCCTCGCCCGCGGCCCCCGCTTCCGCATGGATGCGGAAATGGTGCGCGACTACGCCCTCAGCACCTCCGGCCTGCTGGTCAATAAAATCGGCGGCCCCAGCGTCCGGCCCTATCAACCCGACGGCATCTGGGACGCAGTCGCCATGCCGGAAAGCAACACCCGCATCTACAAAGCGGACACCGGCGAAGGCCTCTACCGTCGCAGCATGTATACCTTCTGGAAACGCGCCGCCCCGCCCGCCAGCATGGACAATTTCAACGCCCCGGCCCGCGAAAACTGCACGGTGAAACGCGAGCGCACCAACACGCCCCTCCAAGCACTCAACACACTGAATGACATCCAATTCATCGAGGCCGCCCGCGTCCTGGCGGAACATGTGATCAAGGAAGGCGGCGCCACCCCCATCTCCCGCCTCAACTACCTCTCCGACCGCGTCATCAGCCGGGCCTTCACCCCCGATGAACAAGTCATCCTCCTGGCCTCCCTCATCAAT
>JAQGPD010000131.1 GCA_028293305.1 Verrucomicrobiales bacterium
TCCGCAAAGGCCGCCTCGCCCCCGGGGAAATGGTCAGCATCAACACCGAAGAAGGCACCCTCCGTTTCAACGCGGAAATCAAGGCCGCCCTCGCCGCCCGCCAACCCTACGGCGAGTGGTTGAAAAACAACCGCGTCCCGCTGTCGTCCCTCGCGGATCCCGCCCCGCAATCCCTTGAGGGTGATCTGGATATCCTCACGCTCTCCCAGAAACAGGCCGCCTTCGGTTATACGAAGGAGGAGCTGGACATGGCCTTCGTCCCTATGCTCAAGGACGGGATCGAAGCCACGCATTCCATGGGCGACGACACGCCGCTGGCGGTGCTCAGCACCAAGCCGCGCCTGCTTTTCACCTACTTCAAACAGCTCTTCGCCCAGGTCACCAACCCGCCCATCGACCCCATCCGCGAGCGCCTGGTCATGTCGCTTTCGGTCGCGCTCGGCTACTACCGGAACATCCTCAAGGAAACTCCGGACCACGCGAAAGTCATTCACCTTGAAAGCCCTGTGGTCTGGCCGCACGAGTTGGCCACCATCCGGAATGTGGAAGGTTTCCCGTCCCGCACCATCGATACCACCTGGCCAGCGGCCGAGGCGGAAAAAGGTCTCGAACCCGCCATCAAACGCATTTGTCACGAAGCCGAAAAGGCCGCTCTCGACGGCATCCGCATCCTCGTCCTCAGCGATCGCGCCACGGATGAAACCCGCGTGCCCATCCCGGCGCTCATGGCCACCGGCGCCGTCCATCACCACCTCAACCGCATTCGTAAGCGCATCCTGCTCAGCATCATCGTGGATTCCGGCGAGGTCCGGGACACCCACCAGGTCGCCGCAGTGTTTGGTTATGGTGCCCAGGCCGTTTGCCCCTATCTCGCCTACGAAACCGTCCGCGAAATGGTGGAAAGCCACAAGGAACTCGCCACCACCGACTTCCTGAAGGCGATGAAAAATTACCGCTCGTCCCTCGAGAAGGGCGTGCTCAAGATCATGTCCAAAATGGGCATCAGCACCCTGCCGTCCTACCAGGGCGCGCAGATCTTTGAAGCGGTGGGCATTCACAGCAGTCTCATCAAAACCTGCTTCACCGGCACCCCGAGCCAGATCGAAGGCATTGGATTTGAAGAAGTTGCCGCGGAATCCCTCTCGCGCCATTTCGCCGGCTACGGCGACGCCCTGCCGCAAGGGCCGGAAGACCTGGGCGACCCCGGCTACTTCCGCTACCGCCGCGAAGGCGAGCGCCATTCCATTGACGCCACGTTCCTCAAAAACTTCCACACCTTTGTCAAAACCGGCAAAGCGGAGGACTACGCGACCTACGTCGAAAACTACACGAAGAACCGCCCGGTTTCCCTGCATGATCTCTTCGAACTGATCCCCGGCAAACCAATCCCGCTGGACGAGGTCGAACCCATTGAAGACATCCGTGTGCGCTTCACCACCGCCGCCATGTCCCTCGGCGCGCTAAGCCCTGAGGCTCATGAACTTCTGGCGGTGGCCATGAACGAGATCGGCGGCAAGTCGAATTCCGGCGAAGGCGGCGAGGACCCCGTGCGCTTCAAACGCTACGAAAACGGCGAGTGGGCGAACAGCAAAATCAAACAGATCGCCAGCGGCCGTTTTGGTGTTACCGCCGAATACCTCGCCAGCGCGGAAGAGTTGGAAATCAAGATGGCGCAGGGTGCGAAACCCGGCGAAGGCGGTCAGCTGCCAGGCATGAAAGTGCAGGGCATCATCGCCAAGCTCCGCCGCACCCAACCCGGCGTGCAGCTTATCAGCCCGCCTCCGCACCACGACATTTATTCGATCGAGGACCTCGCCCAACTCATCCACGACCTGAAGCAGGTGAATCCCCGCGCCCGGGTCTGTGTGAAGCTGGTCGCGGAATCCGGCGTCGGCACCATCGCGGCCGGCGTGGCCAAGGCGAATGCCGATATCATCCTCGTTTCCGGTCATGAAGGCGGCACCGGGGCTTCCCCGATTTCCTCCATCAAACACGCCGGCCTTCCTTGGGAAATCGGTCTCGCGGAAACGCAGCAGGTGCTCATGCTTAACGGCTTGCGCGACCGCGTGACGCTCCGCACGGACGGCGGTCTGCGCAGTGGCATGGACATCATCCACGCCGCCATTCTGGGCGCGGAGGAGTTCAACTTCGGCACCATCGCCCTCATCGCCATGGGCTGCGTTTACGTCCGGAAATGCCACCTTAACACCTGTCCGGTCGGCATCGCCACCCAGGACCCGAAATACCGGGACAAGTTCAAAGGCAAAAAGGAATACGTCGTCAACTTCTTCAACTCCGTCGCCAACGAAGTCCGTGAAATCATGGCCTCACTCGGCGTGCGGAAGCTGAACGACCTTATCGGCAAAGTGGAATACATCCGCCAACGCCACATCGAAGGCCACCCGAAAGCCAACACCATCAGCCTCAGCCGCGTGCTTAAAAACGTCGCCGCCGAACTCGGCGAGGACGTGCCGCGCATCTGCCTGAAGGGCCGGAACGACGGCATCCACCCGCATCCGCTCGATGACAAAATCATCCAGGAGGCCAAGGACGCCATTACCGACCAAGTCCCGGTCAAACTCTCCTTCAAAGTCAAAAACACCGACCGCAACATCGGCACCAAGCTGAGCGGGGAGATTGCCTATCATTGGGGCGACACCGGCTTGCCCGAGGATACCATCACGGTGGACTTTGAAGGCAGCGCCGGCCAATCCTTCGGCACCTTCCTCTGCGGCGGCATCAAGCTCATCCTGACGGGCGAAGCCAACGACTACGTGGGCAAAGGCATGACCGCTGGCCAGATCGTGATCAAACCCCGCCCGGGCGTGAAGTTCGCGGCATCGGAAAATTCGATCCTCGGCAACACCGTCATGTATGGCTCCACCGGCGGCATTCTCTTCGCCAGCGGCCGCGGCGGCGAGCGATTCTGCGTCCGCAACTCCGGCGGCACCGCCGTCGTGGAAGGCATCGGCGACCACGGTTGTGAATACATGACCAATGGCACCGTCGTCATCCTCGGCCCCACCGGGAAGAACTTCGGAGCCGGCATGTCCGGCGGCACGGCCTACGTCCTGGACGAAGCCGGGGTCTTCGACAAACTCCACAACGCCGAACTCACCGAACGCGTCCGCCTCACCGAACCCGCCGACGTCAGCGCCCTCAAGGCCCTGATCTTCCGCCACTTCGACGAAACCGACAGCGTCAAGGCCCGGCACATCACCGACAATTGGGCAACCTACGAACCCATGTTCTACAAAGTCCAGCCCAAGTCCGTCCCCGCCCCCGCCGCGCTCCCGGCCACCCCCACCACCGCCGAGCCCGCCAAGGTCTGACGCGTTAGGTTCAGTCCCGATCCATTCAAAACAAGCCGCAGCCTCACAAGCTGCGGCTTGTTGTTTTTTCAGCCCCGCCCCATTCCACCTCCCAAGAGCATTTTAAATAATGACGTAGCCAGCGTCCAACCCCGGAGGGGTTGAATCTTTATAGCCATAATCAGCGCTTAAACTTCAGCTCCGGAGGAGCGACATCTGGCTTCATCGGGGTAGAATATGCCGCTCCTCCGGAACTCGATTCTTTTTTAGCATATCGGTGGCTATAAAGATTTTGGCCCTCTGAGCCTAATAATCCAGAAGCCTGCCGGCTACATTATTCTTTAAACTGCTCTAATTTCAACTTCTCTGCTCCCGGGCGAGGAGCTGGGTGAGGTTGCCTTTGAACTTCAGGCGAACGCCAAGGAGGAGGATGGTAAGCAGCGCGGCGAAGACCCACGGCCACCACGGCATGGCGGCGGCGAGGAGGTGGAGGTCGGTTTGTTGTTTGTCCATTCCGGCCATGACGGATTTTTCGCTGGAGCGCAGGGCGAAGGTCTGGGTTTGATAGGCCAGCATGATCGCGCCGTAAGCCAGATTCATGGTCAGGCCCTTGAAGCTCAGCACCGTGGCGCGGGTGGAGGGTTCGCTGACGCGGTTCAGGTATTGTGAGATAAAGTAATGCAGGGATCGCATTCCCAACCAGAAAGGCACCACAAAAATGACCCCCGCCCAGCCGGGAATGATCCAGGAAATACCGAAAAGTCCGAGGAGGATGAAGCCGGCGACCATGCCCATGTTTTGTGAGGGAGAGGCTTTGCCGACCAGTTTTTCCACCACAATGGCGGTGCCGATGCCGAGGATGGAACTGGAGGCCAGGATGACGCCATTCCATGCCTCGTCGATGCCCAGAAGACGATAGTAATTGCTTCCCACCGTGTAGAAAAGCCGCATGAAGGCATCGAACAAAAGACCTGTCAGGATGATGACGATGGCGGCCGGACTTCGCAGGATGTATCGGGCGGCGCTCATCATCTGACCGAAGCTGGACCGCACCAATTCCCGAAGCCTGGAGACATCCGGCGCGTGCTCGTGGGTGTCCGTCAGCATGAGGCTCACGCGGACGGTCGCGGCGGCCATGAGGAGATTCAACACCAACGGGATGCGCATGCAGAATTCCTTGGTGAACTGGAGATCCAAATGCAGCCATTGTGCGGCGCCATTCATGAATTTCGGACTGTAGACCGCGCCTCCGACCAAGGCGACCAACATGAAGGTCAGGGACTGCCAACGCATCAGCCGAGCCAGCACGCGCGTCCATGCGGCATCGCGGCCTGCCACGGGGAGCGCATCATAGACCAGCGCCTCATCCGCGCCGGAACAGCAGGCTTCCGCCAAGCCGCTGATGATGCGGTTGAGCGCCATGAGCGGCCAAACCCACGCGCCGCCGATGGGCATGAAACAAAGCAGGGCCATTTCCACCACCATGAGCCATGCGGAAAAAACCACGAGCCGGCGGCGTCCCAGCTTGTCCGCCAAGGCTCCGGACGGGACTTCAAACAAGACAATGCTCGCCGCCCATAACGCATTCAGGGCGGCGAAGTCCTCTATCGACAGACCGAAGTCCAGAAAGAGGATGGTGAAGATAGGATAATAAAACCGGGAATTGAAAAGCACCCGGAACCACAAAAAAGCCCGGATGTTCCGTTCCGCGATCCCGGGAGCCACGGGCGGATATTCAGGTGGGCCGTCAGCCGCGGGAGAGGAAAATTCTGACATGCGGCGAAGGGTGAAACGCGCGGGCGGAGCGGGTGTCGCGGGAGCGGGGCAGGGTGGATTTTTTCCGCAGGATTTCCGCTAGCGGTCACTGCGCAGGGCGCGCGCGGGATCCAGCCGGCCCACGAGCCACGCCGGCGGCACGGCGGCCAGGGTGCAGAGCACAAAGGCGATGCCGCAGATCATGAGATTGTCGATGAGGCGCGGATCGGCGGGGATTTCGCGCAGGCCGTAAATTTTGGCGTCGAAAATCTGCCAGTTGAAGGTGTCGCTGATCCAGTCGCGGATGTTGTTGCGGTAATGAAGGACGGCACTGCCGAGAATGTATCCGCAGCCGACGCCGACGCCGGCGACGATGATTCCTTTCACCACGAAAAGTCCCACAATCTGTGAGGTCCGGGCCCCGAGGGCGCGCATCATGCCGATTTCCCGCCGTTTCTGCACCGCCATGGTGATCATGGTGTTCATGATACAAAACGCCGCGACGATGGAAATGAACGCCAGCACCAGATACATCATGCCGCGTTCGTTGGCGATGGCGTCGAAAAAGCGGCCGTTCCGTTCCATCCAGGTCTGCGGCATCCAATTGTTGGGGATGCCCTTGGCCAGCATGGCCTGCTTGACCTCGCCGGCGCGAAACGCGTCCGCCAACTCCACCGTCAGGGCATCGATGGACTTTCCATTTCCTGTTAGTTTTTGAGCGGTTTTGAGGGAAATATAACCGGTCGGCTGATCGCCCATTTTGTCATCGAAAAGCACGCCCTGCACCACCAGCTCCTCCGGCAGCGGCAGGTCCCGGTCTTTATTTGCCACGTCGGCCTGTTTGGTTTTGTCGTCCTTGGCGCGCTGTTCCTCCTGCGCATATTTGCGGAATTCCCTTAAAAACGACGGGCCATAAACATTGACAGCACTTTCTGTCAGGTGAAGTCCATCATCCTGATTCAATTGGTTATAAAGTCCCTGGGTCAGAACGATGCTGTCGCCGGTCAGATCGAACGAACCCTGGCCTTTGTCCGACATCAATTTTTGCAGCCGCTCCATCTGCACGGAGTCCTGCGGGTCCACGCCGATGAGCATGCACTGCGCCTCCGGCAGAGTGGGCGCGCCTTCCGCCTGGGCTTTTTCCTCCTCCAGCGTGGGTTTGCGTTCCAGAACGCTGGTCACCGTGACCACCGGGGAAACCGCGCGGACTTCCGGCTGTTGTTTGAGAAAAGTGGAAACGGTCCGCCAGTCTGTCGCCGCCTCGGCCGCCTCGGCGGGCGTGGCGAAGTCATCCCGCGGAGGCTGCACGACCATGGCCGGCTCCGCCTTCAGCAGTTCCTCCTTGATCTTTTTTTCAAATCCGCTCATCACCGCGATCACCACCAGCAACACTCCCACCCCCAGGGCCACGCCTGCGACGGAGATCAGAGTGATGACGGAAACAAAGGTTCCCTTGGGCTTGAGATAGCGAAGCGCGATGAACCAACTGAATTTCATGCGCGGGATTACCGCCGGACCCCACCTCCCGCAAGCGCTCGCTGGGAACGCTGTCCTTCCCCGTGGCTCCTGG
>JAQGPD010000157.1 GCA_028293305.1 Verrucomicrobiales bacterium
TGAAGCGCATCTTGCAACCCACCACCCCGCCCCACGGCACATTCATTTCCTCCGCCACGCGTTTGGAAATACTCATCGCCGCCACCCGCCGCGGCTGCGTGCACCCGATCCGACCCCGCGCGCCCAATCCCGCCTCCAGGCACATCTTCGGCAACTGCGTGGTCTTGCCCGACCCCGTCTCCCCCGCCACTATCAAAACCTGGTGCTCCCGCAAAGCCGCCACAATGCGGTCCCTCTGCCCGGACACTGGCAAATCGGCGGGGTATCGGATAACAGGAGTCGGAGGCACGGGGGGCAAGCGGTGAAGAATGAAAAAGCGCCCGCGCAAACGCCGCGGGCCCCGGATTGCCAAACCTGGCCAAAAATCCGGCGGGGCGCACCTTCCCCCATTTCCAGGAATCCGCCATCCGATTTTCCCGGCATTCTTTTCTTTGGAAATTCCGCGCCTATGGGTGCGCTCGGCGTATAAATTCAAAAAGCCGAGGCGGCCGGGGCGACTGGCAAAGTCGCGGTCCAGGTTTCCTGCATCGCAACATGGCAGGGTCCTCCACATCACAAATCCAGAACCATGACTCTCCGCAAATATTATCCTTTCCTCTTCTTCGCTGTGATATCGACTTCACAGGCGTGGGGGCAAATATCCTACAGAAAAAACCTGCAGGATCTCAAAGAACAGCGCGATAAAGCGGTGGCCGCCGCCGTGGATCCTATCAATAGAAAATATCAAACGGCGCTGGAACAATTGAAGGACAAGGCCACGCTCAACAAGGACTTGGAATCAGCACTCAAAATCCAGGAGGGACTCCGGATTCTCGCGACAAACGGCACCGCCTCAGCGGCCCTGACGCCCAAATCCAAGACCGGAGAGGATCTGGTGGGGAGACTTCCCGGCACATCCTGGTTCCGGGGCACTGATCAATCCAGGAAATTCAAGTTTCTTCCTAACGGTCATTTCGATGGACACTTCAAAGGGGCGACCTGGCAGGCTCTCAGCCCGGAGATCATCTTCTACACGTGGGGCGAAAATTCCTTCAGCGGAGTGATGCGCGTGGATAAAGGTTTTGAACGACTGGACGCCGCCGAATGGGTGCCGGGCAAACCCGGCAACAACGCGGTCTCGGTCACGAAAGCTTCAAGGTAATTTCCTTGCCTCGCTCAAGTCGGTGCCTTGGGAGACTCGCTTTCCGGCGGGCTCGTTGCCTCATGGCGAACTGCAGCCGCGATTTTTCAAGAACCGTTATTTTCCCGATTTGGGCTTTCCGGTTCCGGACTTTTGCACCGCACCTGGCCCGCAGGATTCGCTTCCCCTCCGCGCCCAACCGCGCGAGCCTTTGGCATGTCCGATCACGTGAACCTCTATGAAACCCGCCGCCTGGTGGATGAATATCTGCTTTTCCATTATGGCGCCGACCATGAGATTCTGCCCTGGGATGGCGGACCCGTCTCGGCGCTGAGGTTTCCTTTGCGCACCGTCACCGAGTTGCTGCCCTCGTGCGGGAATTTGTCAGGAAATCCGGACGGACTGCGGGCCCTGGATGTCGGGTGTGCCGTGGGAAGATCGGCTTTCGAACTCTCCAAGGTTTGCGCGGAAGTGGTAGGAATCGACTACTCCCACGCCTTCATCCAAGCCGCCGCGTCCCTCCAAACCGGCGTCCCGCTTCCCTATCAAATCGCCCGCGAGGCGCACCTGACAGAACCACTGGTGGCCCGGTTGCCGGAAAACGGAACCGGGTCCGGCGGCCTTCCCGGCGACATCCATCCCGAACGGATTTCCTTCCGTCAGGGCGATGCCATGAACCTGCCGGAGGATCTCGGCACTTTTGATATCGTGCACGCCGCCAACCTCATCTGCCGCCTGACCGAACCCCTCCGTTTTCTGCAACGCCTGCCCAGCCTGATCCGCCCCGGCGGCCATCTCCTTCTAACCACTCCCTGCACCTGGCTGGCGGAATTCACGCCGCCGGATCGATGGCCCACCGGCACCACGCTGGACTGGCTTACAGAAACCCTCAGCCCTCACTTCGACCTCATCCAGAAAAAGGACCTTCCGTTCCTAATCCGCGAGCATGCCAGAAAATTCCAGTGGAGCATGGCCCTGGGCACCGTCTGGCAAAGGAAATAACCGAATCCCGGGTCCTGCTGCAAGGCCCGCCAACAGTCAGACGGGCCCGCGTTCCAGCCAATGCTTCCATTCGACCGGATCATTCACATTTTGAAAGGCCGTCGACCAGACTTCCGGTAAAGGCAGGATCCGCATCAGTTTGGCGGATTCGTGAATCCATTCCTTCAACGAACGGTTCCCCTCCTCCAATCGGCGGCGTCCCGCGGGCAGCATGGATTTGGGGTAAACGGCGGCCAGCGGCTCCAGAAATTCCCCTGACTGAAACACCGCACCCAGGGCACCTGACTCCACCCCCGCGCCTGACATCACCACCGTTCCCGACCCGACCTCCTGACTGATTCCTGCGCAGCCCGGGCTTCCCTCATCCTGACAACCCGCATCCCGTTCAGCAGCTGCCAGGATTTTTTCCAACACTTCCGGCCGCATTGCCGGAAGGTCCACGGCCAGCACCAATAGCCGATCCGACTTCATGGTTTCCAGGCAGCTAACGATGCCACCCATGGGGCCGG
>JAQGPD010000193.1 GCA_028293305.1 Verrucomicrobiales bacterium
GAAGGATTCCCAATCGATTTTCGGGTCGGTGCCGGGCACCAGTTCGAGGGTGGCCGTGTAGACGCGGAAGTCGTCCAGTTCCATGGCACCGCGGATGAATTCCTTGTCGCCGATGCGGAGTTCGCTCCAGGACTGGCTTTCGCTGCGGATTTTGCGGGGCTTGATCGGGTTGGAGCCGTAGTGGCGGTCCATGCGGGGGCGGGTGACGTCCGGATGGCGGACATAGGCGGCGAGGGATTCCACGGAATCCGCGGCCAGAAAAGCGGTCAGGACTTTTTTGGCGTCCTCCACGTTTTTCATGACATCCTCGGCGGAGCGGAGGCTGGCGGATTGGATTTCGTCGGCGATGCCTGCAGTGGGTGAAGGGGGTGCGGCTTGGAAGGCGTGCCGGAAAATGTAAATACCGGAACCGCCGGCGACGAGGAGAAAAAAGAGGAGGGCCAGTGAGACGAAGCGGCGGCTGCGGGCGGCGTCTTTTTCGGACTCGGCCTGGGAGCCCCAGGCGGCAGTGTCTTTTTCACCATCGACGGTGTGGGCTGGAGAAAAATGGAGATTGCGCTGGGCGCCCAGGCGGAAACCGCGCTTGGTGGTGGAGTCCGTGGACTCGGATCCGGAGGATTCTTCGGAATCGGCGACGGCGTCCGGCTCCGAGGCAGGGTTCGGGGTCGGGGCCGGGACGGGGGAGGAAGGAAATGACGGTTTTTTGGGCGAGGCATCCGCGGCGGGCTGGCGGACAAAACGGGAGGGGCCCGTCAGAAGCGAGGAGCCGAGATCAAGGTCCGGCTTGGGTTCGATGGGGGTAAGTGGGCGGGAAGGAAGCTTCTTCCCGGCGGGATCCGCAGCAGTGTCCGCGGCGGGAGTGGGGGAATTGCGGCGGGGCGGGAGGGCGGCGGGGGTGCCGACCGGTCCGGTTTTGACGGGAGGCGCGATTTCCGGAGACTCCGGAGTTTCCGAAGCCCGGCGGGTGGGCAGGTTGGTGCGGTGGTGGTCCGCCGGGAGGGCGGCTTCATCCGGCCGGAAGGCGTGGGCGGCCCCGGCGGCGGCGGCGGCTCCGGCAAGACGTTGGCGTTCCTCCTCAACGGTTTTAGAGCGGCCTTGGGGAAGAGCCGTTTTGGGAGCCGCGCTGTCGGCGGGTTGGGGCACGGGCGAGGACGTGGATGAGGGAGGGCTTTTTGATTCCATGGATGATCCGCTGGACGGGGAGGGGCTAAGAATTTCCGGAATGGCGTCTGAGGCGATTTTGGCCGGGAGACGGAGCCGGGTCTGGCAGCCCGGGCACAGCACTTCCTGTCCGGCGTTTTCGGCGTCGAGGATCAGGGGGGTGCGGCAAGTGGGGCAGGGCAGGGAGATGGCTGGCATAGGGTCGCGGCGTGGGATCGGCGCGGCGGGTGAGCGGGCGCGGAGCGGAAGGTATCCAAAGAGTTATGCGGAAGTGCGCCGTCGTCCAGGGATTTAAGGGGGAGCGGGGCGAGCCAGGGGGGAACCCTATGGCACGAAAAGCCCCGCCCCGTGCGAACGGGGCGGGGCGGGCTTGAGGGTGAGGACCCTGACTGATCATCGTTTTGTCAGGGCCGGTCAATGCACGGTCTGCGGCCGCCGCGTGTTGAGCGGACTGCGGGCGGCCCAGGCGGTGCGGGAGGTCTGCCAGATGAGATCGAGATCCCGGTCGGGCGCGCCGTTTTTCGTGGGGAAGGTGCCTTGGCAGGCGAACCCCAGCCGGGCGGGCACAGCGGCGCTGCGGCGATTGTCAGGATCGCAGACAATGGTGACCGTCTGCAGCGGCCAGGTGGCGAAGGCGATAGTGGTCAAAGCGGCGGTGCTTTCCGTGACATACCCTTGACCCACAGCGGATTGCCGCAGCCAATAACCGATCTCCCGGTCATCGGGGCCATTGCGCGGATGGAGTCCGGTGCCGCCCAGGACGGTGGATTCATCGCGGTCAAAAATGCCGTAGATGAAGTTCCGGCCTTCCTGAAAATCGCGGGCGAACCCGGCGAGGCGGACCGTGATTTCCTCCAACGATGAAGGTTCCTCCCGCGCCCAGGGCATCCATGGACGCAGGTGGGGCAGGCTGGAGTCCAAGGCTTCCTTCAGCAGCGGAGCGTCGGCGGGTTTCCAGCACCGGAGGACCAGCCGTGGCGTGTAGATGGGAGTGAGGGGATGGATCATGGGCGGGGGGGAGTTGGAGGGGCCGGACGGACGGGATGGCTGGGGTGGGCAGGGAAAGACGGGAGGGCGAAGAGCAAATGCCGATGGGGGAAAGTGAATTTCGGAGCAATAAAAGTATTTGATAGTATCAATAAATAAGACACGGTGATCCCTGGATAGAACAGTATGGCTCTATCAGGTTTTGGAAAAGACGGAATGGGTGCCGCGACGTGGGCTGCCGGGCGGTGGGTGGTGGGCGGTGGGCGGCGACCGCGGGCGGCGGCAGGAACGGAGTTCTGGAGTTCTTGAGTTTGGAGTGGAGGGTTTTGGTTTTGGTGTGATTTGGGGGTTTGACTTGGACTTGGACTGGCGTGCGGGAAGGAGCAGAAGTTGCCGGGAAAACGAAAAAGCCCCGCTCTCCAAGTGGTGAGCGGGGCTTCGGAAACGGTTTGGGTTCCTTGAAGTCAGTGCAGGCTGGGAAGGCCTGGCCGCTCGGTTGGGGGATTATACTTCTGGACGCTTTGGTGGAATCGCGGAGCGTGGCAGAGGCCAAAACCGGATCGCCACATGGCTCCAAGGATCGCGACGCGCTCCATCGCTGCGGCCGTGACGGGCCGGAAGCTGAGTGGGGAGAGGTCGGAAGTGATCATGGGAAGATGCGGGGACTATGACCTGGAATGCCCGTCCGTCAATTTTATTTTACAAAAGAATATCGATTTTATCAAACAGCCAGTGATTTCCTAGCACGGCATACTGACAACTCGGGACCGGTTTTCAAATGTCCGCCAGGCGGCCGGTGCTGTCGCCGAAGCGGTCGAGGTTCGGGATGCCGGCGTGGTCCAGCATGTTGAGATAGAGGTTGCACATGGGGGTGTCCTGGAGCTGGAGGAAGCGGCCGGGATGCAGGTTTCCGCCGCCGTTTCCGGCCAGGAGGATGGGGAGATTGCTGTGGGTGTGGCGGTTTCCGTCGGAGTTTCCGCAACCGTAAACGATGGAGCTGTTGTGAAGGATGGAGTTGCCGTCGAGGTCCTTTTTGGAGTCGAGAAGTGTCAGGAAGGAGGCGAGTTGTTCGACGTAGAATCGGTCGATGCGCGCGACTTTGGCGATGGTGTCAGGATCGTTACGGTGATGGCTGAGGGAGTGATGTCCTTCGGCGATGCCGATTTCCGTGAAGGTGCGGTTGCTGCCATCGTGGGCGAGGAGGAGCGAGGCCACGCGGGTGCTGTCGGTTTCGAAGGCGAGCGCCAACATGTTGAACATGAGGCGGATGTAATCATCGTAGGCGACGGGGATGCCGGCGGGGGTATCGATGGCCGGGTCGGGGGTGTTGGTGAAGTTTTCGGCAGCGGTGATGCGCTGCTCGATTTCGCGGACTCCGGTAAGATATTCGTCCAGCTTGTCCTTGTCGCGATGCGTCAGGGATTGTTGGACCGTTTTGGCGTCATCCATGATGAAGTCCAGAATGGATTTTTGCTGGGCGCGGCGGGCAGTCAGGGTGGACGCGCGTTGGCCGTGCGGGCCGGAGCCGAAGAGGCGCTCGAAGACGAGGCGGGGATTGGATTCCGGGGAAAGCGGGGACGTGGGCGAGCGCCAGGCGAGGTTGGCCTCATAGGCGCAGGAGTAGCCGGAGTCGCAGCCGCCGGACTTGCGATGGGGGTCGGTGGAGAGCTCGAGGGAGGGGAAGCGGGTGGCGGAGGTGAGGTGCTGGGCGGCGATTTGGTCGATGGAAATGCCGGCATGGATATCGCTGCCGGCGGTTTTTTTGACGCGGACTCCTGTTAGAAATGTGCCGTTGGCGCGGGCGTGGTCGCCGGCTCCATCGTTGCCGGCTTCCGCGTTTTTATGGGATAGGCCTGAAATGACCTGGAGCCGGTGTTTGAGAGGATTCAGCGGGGACAAAGTATTCCCTAACGTGAAGTCGGAGCCGGAAACCGTGGGCCACCATTGATCGTGAATGGCGCCGTTGGGGAAATAAATAAACGCCATGCGGCGGGGCGCGCCGGTGGCCGTGGTGGCGGCGGCGGCTGCGGCTGCGGCGGACGCGCGCGGGGCGAGGGCTTCGAAGGCGGGGAGGGCCAGGCAGGTGCCCAGGCCGCGGAGGAAGCGGCGGCGGTTGGTGGGGGAGTGGATCATGGCGTGGAGCGTTGACGTTTTTGGAAAGGGGGGCTCTGGATGATGCCGGTGATGAGCGTGGAGAAGCGACCGTTGGTTTTTTCCAAGTCGTCGACGATGGCGTCGATGGTCTGGATATCGCAGGCCTGGGGACCGCGGCCGAGGGCGTAGGTCAGGAGTTTTTCCGTCAGGCAACGATAGTAGTCCGCGCGGCGGCTGGTGACGATCAACTGCTTAAGAGCGCGGACATCCGCGAAGGGTTCGCCGGTGACGAGGGTGCCCGCGGGGGAGGGCAGCGCCTGGCCGCGTTCCTTGTCGCGCCAGAGGCCCATGGCATTGAAGTTTTCCAAGGCGAATCCGAGCGGGTCCATTCTGTTATGGCAGGAGGCGCAAAGGGGTTGGTTGCGGTGCAGCTCCAGGGCCTCGCGCATGGGCAGCTCGCGGCCGTCGGCGGATTTTTCACTGGCGTCCAGCGAGGGCACGTTAGGCGGGGCGGGCGGCGGAGGCGTGCCGAGGATGTTATCCAGGATGAAAAGACCGCGTTTCACCGGCGAGGTGCGCGTGGGATTCGAGGTGACGGCGAGGACCGTGCCCATGGTCAGGATGCCGCCGCGGGGGCTGTCGGGCGGGAGGTCAACCAGCCGCATTTCGTCGCCGTCTATGTTGGGAATATCATAATGGCGGGCGAGCGGGCCGTTGAGGAAAGTTTGGTTATTCGAAATAAGATCGAGAACCGATTTGTCGTTTTTTAACAGATAGGAAAACAGCATTTCGGCCTCGCGGCGCATGGCACTCCGGAGGTCGCCGCTGAACTCGATGCGACGCGTGCCGAAGAGCGAGCGCAGGGCGGTCATCTCGGCTTTGAGTTCCGCGAGTTTCGCGTCGTCGTGATTTTTCTCCGCTTCGTCGATGGCTTGATTCAGGGCGCGGCGTTTTTCAAAACGGTCCTTCAGGTCCTTCTCGGACCCGGCGTCGCGGGCCTGGACGAGGCGGGCGTCGATGCTGACGCTTTCGACATCGCGGGTCTGGAGCCATTGGCCCGCGAAGTTTTTCACCAACTCGTTGGAGCGGGAATCGGCCAGGAGGCGCTTGATTTGGGCAGGGAGATTTTCGCGGAGTTTCCCGGCTTCCGCGAGGGACGTGAGTTCCGCGTCCGGCATGGTGGACCAGAGAAAATACGATAGGCGGGAAGCCAGGGCGAACTCATCCAACATCGGATGGGCGGCGGGGTCCTCGATGGGCAGGGTGGACTCCATGCGGAAGAGGAATCGCGGGGAGGCCAGGACGGCGGTGAGGGCGCGGGCGATGCCTTTTTGAAACGAGCCTTCAGGAGCGTGGGCGGTTTCCTCCGCGAGTTGAGTTAGGCGGGCGATGGTGGCTTCATCGACCGGGCGGCGGAAGGCCAGGGTGGTGAAACGGCGGAGGATTTCCGTGGTCAGGGTGTGACGCGCGGCGGGATCGGCGGGGATGCCCCCGGCGGGGAAAAATCGGCAATAATTTTCCGGACGGGTGGCGTTTTCGGGTTCGAGCGGGCCTTCCAAAATTGCGCCACGGAAACGGAGATCCACCCAGGGCTGGCCTTCGCCGGGGACTTCCTTGGGGCGGGCGGAGGCGGGTTGTGAGGGCGTGACGACGAGGCGGATGGGATAGGTGCCGGGGGTCCAGCGGTGCTCGGTGGAGAGGTCGATTTTTTTCTCGGCCTGCCATTTGATTTCCTGCTGCCAGAGCGGCTTTTCCTCCACGGACCAGACGGCGGTGGCCTTTCCGGGATCGTAGGGGAACGAGCCCACCACGGAGGCGTCCATGATGAGGCGGTAGGTGCCTTCCTTGTTGATATTCAACGAGGCGGTAAGGTTGGCGTCGTTGTAAACCGGGAGGATGATCTCGTTGCGGTTTTGGCGGTTTTCGCCTTCGCCATGGAACTGGTCGCGGCCAATCCGGCGGGTGGGAATCACAAAATCATTCAGCGGAACGGCGCGGGCGGTGATGGCCTCCGCGGCCTGCATGTATTTTTCCAGCAACAACGGTGAAGTTGTCAGGACGTCGCCGATATTGTCGAAACCGTAACCGGTGTCATCGGCGGGAAATTCCTCATCCGTCCGGAAATCCAGGCCCATCAAATCGCGGATGGTATTGCGGTATTCCACGCGGTTCAGACGACGCAGGGTCACGCGGCCGGGGTCGGGATTCTGGGGGTCGAGGCGGAGCGGGGCGGACTTGATCCACGAAACGAGGGTTTGCTGTTCGTCAGGAGTCAGGCGCGGTTTTTTGGCGGGCGGCATGAGGTCGCCGCGGACGTTTTTGAGGACGTGGAGCCACAGTTCCGTATTGGCCAGGAGGGGGCTCAGGCTGCCGTCAGGGGCCGGGTCGAAGGTGACATTTCCCTTCGCGGCGCCGTCCGCATGGCAGTCGAAACAATGCTCGGTCAGGATGGGTTTGATGACTTTTTCGTAGGCATCCGGGGAAAGGGCGGGTGATTCAGCGGCGGGCGCGGTGAGGGAGGCTCCTGAAAGGAGAAGCAGCGACAGCAGAGGCCGCGGGGAAAAAAGCCGGAGGAAAAAAATCATGGGGGGGCGGGCGGGCGGGGAGCGCGCAGAGATGGATACGAATGTGAGGGGCGGCTTATAGCTAAGAAATGGCGGCGGAATTTATAAGAGATGGGAAAGGGGGTATTGGCGGAGTTGGGGGAGGTGGGGTGTGGCGGACAGAATGTCCGCCCTCCTCAGGGTGGGGTGAAGGCGATGCGGAAGCCTTGATTGGGAAGCGAGCCGTGGAGGGGCATGGTGCCGTTGTCGATGAGGTTGAAGGCCTTGCAGGAGTTCGGCGAGCACCACCAGGAGCCGCCGCGGGCGGAGGTGAGGGGCTGCAGGGGCTTTTGGCGGATGAAAGGCGGGAGGTCCGAGGTGAACTCGAACACATTGCCGATGACATCATAAAAACCCCAGGCGTTGGGGGGAAAATGGCGGACGGGAGCGGTGAATTCCCAGCCGTCCGACTGGCGGACGCGGGTTGCGTGGGTGGGGAGCGTCCAGGAGTTGGCGAGGGAAGGCCGGAAGTCCGCGCCCCATGGGTAAAGCGTTGAGGCTCCGGCGCGGGCGGCGGTTTCCCATTCTGCCTGGGTGGGGAGGCGACCGCCGGCCCATCGGCAGTAGGCGGCGGCGTCCGCGGCGCTGAGGCAGGTGACCGGGTGGTCGGGAAGAGATGTCAGGGCGTCCGGGCCTTCGGGGCCGCGGGGGAAGCGCCAATAAGCTCCCTCGGTTTCCACCCAGGTCCACTCGGGTTTCCCGTAGAAAAAAATGTGGGCTTTTCCACGGCGTTGGGCGTCGGTGCGGTAGGCGGTGGCGGCGATGAAGGCGGCGAATTGCCGGTTGGTTGTCTCAGCGTCGGCGAGTTGATAGGCGGCCAGGTGGACGGTGCGGCGGGGATTGGTCGGATGGCCGGGCGCGCCGATGGTGCGGGTGCCTTCCGGAATGCGGATGAGGATGTGCTGATTGGGTCCGGCGACAGTGGGCGGAGCGGCGGCCGCGGGGGGCTGGGCGGCGGCGGGAATCGGCTGGGATTGGGTGCAAAAACAAAACGCCACCACCAGCGGAAGGAGGCCCCGGACCGGCTGGAGGTGGCGGTCGGTTTTTTTAAAATTACCGGGAACGCGGACTCCCAAGCCCACCCGCGTCGGCGCTGGTCGGAAAGGCGGCGGCGGGGTGGTCATGGAAGGGAAACGTTATTTTTTGGAGGAAGCCAAAAACTGTTGGGTGAGTGTTAGTATGGTTTGACGGGTTTCCTCGGTGTAGGGTATTTCGACCGGGTCCCACATCAGATAGGCGACTTTATGGATGGGGTCGAATTTCACGCTGTCGCGGCTATCCTCCGGGATATCGGCGGCGGATTTGTATTTGGAGAAATCCTCGTGGGCGCCCCATTTTTCCTTGAGGAGACGACCGTAGGTTTTTTCAAGTTCGCTTTGCATCATGGGCTCGAAACCGTCCTTGCGCATGGCGCGGACGAAGACGGCGAGGATATCGCGCTGGATGGCCTGGGCCTGGAAAACGGCGGTGGTGCGTTCGATCTCGGCGGCGCGCTCCGGGGAAAGTTTTTCGTAGTCCTCGTTCTCCTTCAACAGATTGGCGACGCCAACCCCGGCTCCGTCCGCGCCGTCCGCCTGAGGGAGGGGCAGCTTGGAATCCTTTTCGGCGACTGTTAGGCTGGTGTGGTATTTTTCCTCAAAGGCGAGAAGTTGGGGAAAGACTTCGGTGGCATTCAGTTCCTCGATCAGGCTGAGAAGCAGCGTGCTGAAGACGGCGGGGTCTGCGCCGACGGGTTCGACATCGATCTGGTCCTTGGGGATGGACGGGTCGGGCGGTTGGGGAACGGGTTTTTGTGAGGGATCGAGTTTTTCAAGTTTTGCCGCAATGGCGGGGAGGAGGGCGGCGCGGTTCTTTTTAGCCGTTAGTATGTTCTTTTCCGAAAAGCCGGCTTCGCCATGCATGAGGGTGCGGAAGCCGGGGATGGGGGCGGGGAAGGGCGAGCTGCGGGCGTCGCAGATTTGGCTGTAGTTGCCAGGGTAACGCAGCAGTTTGTCGAGGAGCGCGGGGTTCGGGGCGGTTTTTTCCGTCGGGGTGGCCTCCACCGTGCCAGTTTTTGGTTTTGTTTCGGCGGCGCGGGAGGAGGCCGGTGCCAGAGCCAGAGCCAGATTCATGGCGATGGCCAGGGCCAGGGAAGGGATAACAAACGATTGTTTTTTTGTCAGGATGGATGATGCGGGGATCATGGCGGTGGGATGCTGGAGGCTGCCGATGCGGGCTGGGATTGGGTTGGTCATCAAAGTTGCGGGTGCTTCGGAACCGGACGGGCGGTGTGGCGGCGGGGAGGGGTCAGAAGCCGAAAATGCGTGTGATTTTTTCGGTGATTTGCGGCGCGGTGTCGGTGGGGGTGACGGGGATGTTGACGAAGGCGGTTTCCCGTTTGAACCAGGTCGTTTGGCGTTTGGCGTAGTTCCGGGTGGTTTGCTGAACGGCGGCGACGGCTTCCTGGAGGGAGGTGGCCTCGTCGGCGGCGGCGCGGAACTCCCAGAGGCCGATGGCTTTGGAGGCGGTGTTGGATAGGGTGTCGTCGTCGATGGCGGAGACTTCGGCCAGGACTCCGGCGGCGACCATGTCGAGGGTGCGGGCGTTGACGCGATCGTAAATGTAATCGCGTGGAAGGTCCAGGTAAACTCCGCGGAGGCCGGAGCGGGGCATGGCCCAGGATTGTTTAAGTTCCGAGGCGGGCTGGCCGGTGAGGAGGCAAATTTCCAACGCGCGGGCGACGTGGCGGGGGTTTTGGAGGTTCAACTGCTCCGCGGAACCGGGGTCGAGCTCGAGGAGCCGATCCGCAAGTTCCTGAGTGGAAAGGGATTCCAGCTTTTTACGAAGCGTGGGGTCGGCGGGAGGCAGGGGGGAGAGGCCGTGGGTTAGGGATTTCAAATAGAGTCCGGAGCCGCCGCAAACGATGGGCAGTTTCCCGCGGGACTGGACTTCCGCGATGGTAGAAAGGGCCAGTTTTTCAAAGGTGCCGGCGTCCATTTCCTGGGAAAGCGGAATGGAGCCATAGAGGTGATGAGGGGCGCGGGCGAGTTCGGCGGCGGTGGGCTGGGCGGTGAGGATGGGGATGCCGCGGTAGAGTTGATAGGCGTCCGCGCAGATGATTTCGCCGCCGGTGGCTTCCGCGAGGAGGAGGGCGACGGCGCTTTTTCCGCCGCCGGTGGGGCCGGTGATGGAGAGGGGGAGGGGGCTTTTGCTTTTTTGAGGCATGGAGGGGGAAGTTGGGGGCGGATGTGGCTGGAATAAAGCGATGAAAAAAGCCGTCACAGGCGGGGCTGCGACGGCTGGATTCGGGGAAGGGGCAGAAAGTGGGGGCGCTTTTTGGGAAGACGCTCTTTTGGACGCTGGGTCAGTCGCGGGAGGGGCGGTCTGATCTGTCGGATCTGTCGGATCTGTCGGATCTATCGGATCTGTCGGATCTGTCGGAGCGAGGGCGGCGGGAGTCGCGGGAATCGCGGGAGTCGCGGCGCTCGCGGCGTTCGCCGGATTGGCCCGGGGTGCGGGCGGGGCCGATTTCCATTTTGCGTCCCATGTAGTCTTTTCCGTGGAGTTCCGTGACGGCGCGGCGAGCCTCGTCGATGGTTAGCATCTGGACGAATCCAAATCCTTTGCTGCGCTGGGTGTCGCGATGGTAAACGACTTCGACGGACTGGACTTGGCCGACGCCGTTGAAGAGTTCCGTGAGGTCGCTTTCGGCGGCGTCGTAGTTGAGATTGCCAATGTGGAGGCGTGGGGAGGTGACGGCTTCCGGGTCCGGCGCGGTGGGGGGGCGGGCGTCGCGGGGGGGGCGCGGGGTTCGGTTTTCGCGGGAGGCGCGGTCTTTGGGGGTGCCGGGCTTGGAGGTTTTTTTCGATTTCGCGCCAAGGAGGCCGAAGGTTAGGGTGGAGAGAAGTTTTTGGAAAAAGGAAGGGGTCTCGGCGGCGCGGCGGCGGATATCGCGGCCGCGGTCAACGGGTTCCCAATCGCGGTGGTCTTCACGCGGGGTGCGGTCCGGCGTGTGGGAGGAGCGGGAGCCTTGGGAGCGGTGCTGGGAGCGGCCTTGGGGGCGGTGATTGCCGCCGCGGCGTTGTCTGGTATTGGGTTGGTCAGTCTGGGACATTGTTGGGATGGGGCATGGGCGGGCACTCTGGGGTGCGCCGGTTGGGCATTTCAGTAGGGGCGTTCGGTCGGTCGGTCTGGGTATGGGCGTTCGTTGATGTCCGCGTGCGCTGCGGAGGCGGCCGCTAAAAACGGGCAGGTGCCGGGGCACGGGATGGGTGGAAGAAGGAAAGGCCTCTGCAGAAACATCCTGGCGAAATAGGCCAGGACAAATCAAATCGCGCCGGGGGCGTTCTTTTTTCCGGGTAGAAGTTAATATCGCCCCCAGTCCGGGGCAACCGCTCATTTGCCGCCGATAAGGG